>ONVB01000271.1 GCA_900321145.1 uncultured Eubacteriales bacterium
AGGACCTTCTTTGCCGATCTTCGCGATAAGGACTATGAGTCGGCAATCGCCATGGTTCACTCAAGATTTTCCACGAATACCATGCCGAGCTGGAACAGGGCTCACCCGAACCGTTTCCTGGTTCACAACGGTGAGATCAATACGATAAAGGGAAATGCGGACAAGATGCTCGCACGTGAGGAGACCATGTATACCGACAAGTTCTCGGCAGAGGATATGACCAAGGTTCTTCCGGTCATCTCGCAGAGCGGTTCGGATTCGGCCATGCTTGACAATGTTCTCGAGTTCCTTGTGATGAGCGGCATCGATCTTCCTCTTGCCATGACTATCATGATCCCGGAGCCGTGGGCACACAACGAGACGCTGTCACGTGAGGAGAGGGACTTCTATCAGTACTATGCGACCATGATGGAGCCGTGGGACGGCCCTGCTTCGATTCTGTTCTCCGACGGAGATGTGATGGGTGCCATCCTTGACAGAAACGGCTTAAGACCGTCGAGATACTACGTGATGGACGACGGCAGACTGATCCTTTCGTCCGAGGTGGGTGTTCTTCCTCTTGATGAGAGCCATATTGTAAGGAAAGAGCGACTGCATCCCGGCAAGCTCCTGCTCGTAGATACAAAGGAAAAGCGTATCTTATCGGATGAGGAGATCAAGGAGCGCTATGCGAGGAAGGAGCCTTACGGAGAGTGGCTTGACAGCAACCTGACTCAGCTTTCGGACTTAAAGATACCGAACAAGAAGGTTCCGGCTCTTAACCGTGAGCAGAGGATGCGCCTTCAGAAGGCCTTTGGCTATACCTGGGAGAACTATCACGACGGTATACTGAATATGGCGAAGGAGGGCACCGAGGCCATAGGCTCTATGGGCGTGGATACTCCGATCGCCGCGCTCTCCGATGAGTACCAGCCCCTGTTCTACTACTTCAAGCAGCTCTTTGCACAGGTCACGAATCCTCCGATCGATGCGATAAGGGAGGAGATAGTTACCTCGCGTACTGTGTATGTGGGAAAGAACGGTAACCTCCTTGAGGAGAAGCCCGAGAACTGCCATGTGCTGAAGATAAACAATCCGATCCTTACGGATCTTGATCTGCTCAAGA
This sequence comes from uncultured Eubacteriales bacterium, assembly GCA_900321145.1. Taxonomy (GTDB): domain Bacteria; phylum Bacillota; class Clostridia; order Lachnospirales; family Lachnospiraceae; genus Coprococcus_C. The sequence goes on from ONVB01000271.1 coordinate 1,106, forward strand.
TAGAAAATATGAAGAAGGACGGCTTCAGGGTAGCGAAGATATCAACGCTGTTCTACAAGAGCACACCGATGAAGAGGGTCATCTCTCATCTTTTTGTGGAGGTTGACAAGGCCTACAGAGAAGGCGCCAACATCGTCATCCTCTCGGACAGGGGAGTGGACGAGAACCATGTAGCCATTCCGTCGCTGCTTGCCGTATCGGCGGTTCACAAGCACTTAGTCGAGACTAAGAAATGTACCGCTATGAGCCTTATACTCGAGTCGGGCGAGCCAAGAGAGGTACATCACTTCGCAACCCTGCTCGGATACGGTGCATCGGCCGTAAATCCGTACCTTGCGCATGCCACCATAAAAGAGCTTGTGGATGAGGAGCTTCTCGACAAGGATTACTATGCTGCGGTTGAAGACTTCGATAATGCCGTTCTCTTCGGCATAGTGAAGATCGCATCAAAGATGGGTATCTCGACCATACAGTCATATCAGGGCAGCAAGATATTTGAGGCTATAGGCATATCCGAGGAGGTAATAAATGACTACTTCCCCGGCACCGTAAGCCGTGTGGGCGGAATCACCTTAGATGACATAGGCGAGGCTGTCGACAGGCAGCACAGCAAGGCATTCGATCCGCTCGGACTGCCCGTGAACCTTGAGCTTACAGCCATGGGAAGACATAAGAGCAGAAGCGGCGGAGAAAACCACAGATACAATCCGAAGACCATACATATGCTTCAGCTTGCCACCAGAGAGGGAAGCTATGAGAAGTTTAAGGAATATACGGATATGGTGGATGCGGAGGAGACAGGCTACTTAAGAAGCCTGCTCGAGTTCAACTATCCCGAGAGCGGTGTGCCTCTTGAAGAGGTGGAGAGCGAGGACGAGATCGTGACCAGGTTCAAGACCGGTGCCATGTCCTACGGCTCCATATCGGAGGAGGCTCACCAGACTCTGGCCGTAGCCATGAACAGGCTGCACGGTAAATCAAACAGCGGTGAGGGCGGTGAGAGCGAGGAGCGCATACTTTCAGCAGGTACCGCTGACGACAGAAGCTCTGCCATAAAGCAGGTAGCGAGCGGGCGTTTCGGTGTTACAAGCCGTTATCTGGTAAGTGCAAAGGAAATCCAGATCAAGATGGCTCAGGGTGCTAAGCCCGGAGAAGGCGGACATCTGCCCGGCAAGAAGGTATATCCGTGGATCGCGAAGACCAGACACTCAACCCCGGGCGTCAGTCTTATATCCCCGCCGCCTCACCATGACATCTACTCCATAGAGGATCTGGCACAGCTTATCTACGACCTTAAAAATGCGAACAAGAACGCGCGTATATCCGTAAAGCTCGTATCAGAGGCTGGAGTCGGAACTGTAGCCGCAGGTGTTGCAAAGGCCGGCGCCGGAGTAGTTCTTATATCCGGTTATGACGGCGGAACGGGTGCAGCTCCTCTTTCATCCATACACAACGCAGGTCTTCCCTGGGAACTCGGACTTGCCGAGACTCACCAGACACTTATTGCAAACGGACTTAGAAACAAGGTTGTGATCGAGACCGACGGTAAGCTTATGAGCGGGCGTGATGTGGCCATAGCGGCTATCCTCGGAGCGGAGGAATTCGGCTTTGCGACGGCGCCTCTTATAACCATGGGCTGCGTGATGATGCGTGCCTGCCAGTCGGATACCTGCCCCATGGGCGTGGCAACTCAGAACCCCGAGCTCAGGAAGCGCTTTGCGGGCAAGCCGGAGTATGTGGAGAACTTCATGCGCTTTATAGCAAGGCAGCTCAGGGAGATCATGAGCAGGCTCGGTGTTCGCTCAGTGGATGAGCTTGTGGGTAGAACAGATCTTTTGAAGAAAAAGGATAAGATGAACGACCATGAGCAGAAGCTCGACCTGTCGCGCATACTTCTTGATATGTCCGGCGAGGACAGAAAAAATGTTACATTTTCACCGGATGCCCTATATGACTTCAAGCTCAAGGAGACCAAGGATGAGAGCGTGCTGATCGCATCAAAGGATATCATGAAAGCGGTTGAGACAGGAAAGAAGGCAAGCGCCGAGGTTGCACTTCGCAGCGTGGACAGAACCTTCGGAACCCTGCTCGGAGCCGAGATCACCAGAAAGCATCCCGAGGGACTTGCCGATGATACCATAACGGTAAAGTGTACAGGGTCGGGCGGACAGAGCTTCGGTGCATTTATTCCCAAGGGACTTACCTTGAATCTTGTTGGTGACAGCAACGATTACTTCGGTAAGGGACTCTCGGGCGGAAAGCTTACAGTGTCAGCACCTAAGGAAGCAAGCTACGATCCGCACGAGAACATAATCATAGGAAATGTAGCGCTGTACGGCGCAACCTCGGGCCGTGCGTTCATAGCGGGCATGGCGGGTGAGCGCTTCTGTATCAGGAACTCAGGTGCCGTTGCGGTAGTCGAGGGCGTGGGAGAGCACGGCTGCGAGTATATGACCGGCGGTGTTGCTGTTATCCTGGGAGATACGGGCAAGAACTTCGCGGCAGGTATGAGCGGCGGAATAGCTTATGTTCTTGACGAGGGCAGCAAGCTGTACAGGAATCTGAACAAGCAGCTTGTCAGCATGGAGAAGCTTGAGCATAAGAATGACATAAACGAATTAAAGAGTCTTATCGAGGAGCATGTAGCTTGCACAGGTTCTAAGAAAGGCGCTGAGATACTTGAGCACTTTGAAGAGTATGTACCGATGTTCAAGAAGATCATACCGTCGGACTACAAGATCATGCTTAAGAAGATAGCAAGCTTTGAGGAGCAGGGCGCAGATCAGGAGACTGCAAAGATAGAAGCATTCAAGGCATTTGTGAACGGAGGTGAGGAATAATGGGAAAGACGACAGGATTTTTGGAGTATGACAGAGCAGACGGTCCGGTACGCCCGGAGGAGGAGCGTGTAAAGGATTTCTATGAGTTTCACGGCGAGTTAAATCAGCGCGAGCGCGAAAAACAGGCGGCCAGGTGTATGGACTGCGGAGTTCCCTTCTGTCAGGCCGGCTGCATGATAGCCGGTATGATGTCGGGCTGTCCTCTGCACAACCTTGTGCCCGAGGTCAACGACCTGGTTTACAGAGGCAGGATGGATGAAGCCTACAGGAGACTTTCGGTGACGCACAGCTTTCCCGAGTTCACAAGCCGTGTATGCCCGGCACTGTGCGAGGCCGCTTGTACCTGCGGTCTTAACGATGCACCCGTAGCCACAAAGGAGAACGAGAGAGCTGTAATAGAGTATGCATATGAGCATGGCCTGGTTACCGAGGAAGCTCCGGCGGTACGCACGGGTAAGCGCGTGGCTGTTGTCGGAAGCGGGCCGGCGGGACTTGCGGCCGCACAGCTTCTGAACAAAAGAGGACATGAAGTAACGGTGTACGAGAGACATGATCGAGTGGGCGGCCTTTTGATGTACGGCATACCGAACATGAAGCTTGAGAAGCGCATTATAGAAAGAAGGATCGGGCTCATGAAGGAGGCCGGGGTACATTTCGTGGTAAATGCGGATATCGGCAGAGATATTCCGGCAGAGCAACTGTCTAACGAGTTCGACAGTGTGATCCTTGCCTGTGGTGCATCCAATCCGAGAGATATACAGGCTCCGGGAAGAGACGCGAAGGGGATACGCTTTGCGGTTGATTTTCTCTCCGAGGTTACCGGACGCCTGCTTGATTCGGATTTTAATGAAGTACCGACAGACCTTGCAAAGGACAAGGATGTGATAGTCATCGGAGGCGGTGACACGGGCAATGATTGTGTCGGAAGCTGCATCAGACTCGGCGCAAAAAGCGTGACACAGCTTGAGATGATGCCGAAGCCTCTTGAAGAGAGGGCTAAGTCAAACCCGTGGCCGGAGTGGCCGCGCATACTCAAGGTTGATTACGGTCAGGAAGAGGCCATATGGAAGTTTGGCGCCGATCCGAGAGTATATCAGACTACGGTCAAGGAATTTGTCAAGGATAAGAAGGGTAATCTTAAGGAGGTTGTGCTTGTATCCCTGGAGGCAAAGAGGGACGAGAAGACAGGCAGGATGAATATGGTTCCCGTGGAGGGAACAGAGAAGAAGGTTCCCGCACAGCTGGTGCTTATAGCGGCAGGCTTCCTCGGAAGCGAGAAATATGTGACCGATGCATTTGGTGTGGAAACGGATGCAAGGACAAATGTAAAGACCGGTGCAGCGGACTTCGCTACCTCAAAGAGCAGGATATATACCGCGGGAGATATGCACCGCGGACAGTCACTCGTTGTAAGAGCGATCGCTGAAGGCCGTGAAGCGGCAAAGGCAGTAGACAAGGCGTTGATGGGATATAGCAATCTGTAAGGAGGATGCTATGACAAAGTATATATTTGTGACCGGAGGAGTTGTCTCCGGTCTGGGCAAAGGAATAACGGCAGCCTCGCTCGGCAGGCTGCTCAAGGCAAGGGGGCTTAAGGTTGCGGCTCAGAAGCTCGATCCGTATATAAACGTGGATCCCGGCACCATGAGCCCCTACCAGCACGGCGAGGTCTATGTGACCGAGGACGGAGCGGAAACAGACCTTGATCTCGGACATTATGAAAGATTTATTGACGAAGATTTAAATAAGTATTCCAATTTGACCTCAGGTAAGGTATATTGGAACGTGCTGAACAAAGAGAGGCGGGGTGAGTACTTAGGCTCGACCGTGCAGGTCATACCGCATATCACGAATGAGATAAAGGAATTCGTATATCGCGTTGGCAGGGAGACTGACGCCGATGTGGTGATAACCGAGATAGGAGGAACCATAGGTGACATAGAATCCCAGCCGTTTTTGGAGGCTGTCAGACAGATCTCTCTTGAGGTTGGCAAGCAGGACAGTCTCTTTATTCATGTCACGCTGGTGCCTTATCTTCACGGCTCCGATGAGCATAAGTCAAAGCCGACACAGCACTCCGTGAAGGAGCTGCAGGGTATGGGCATAAACCCGGATATCATAGTTCTTCGCTGCGATGAACCTTTGGAGGAGAGCATATTTAAGAAGATATCCATGTTCTGCAACGTCAAGGAGGACTGCGTTATAGAGAACCGTACTTTGGAAAGTCTCTATGAGGCTCCGCTTATGCTCGAGCAGTCGAACTTCTCGGGAGTATGCTGCAGGGAGCTTTCCATAGATGCCCCCGAACCGGACCTTACCGAATGGCAGGAGCTTGTGGAGAAGATCAAGAGCAGGAAGTCGGAAGTGACTATCGCGTTAGTCGGAAAATATGTGCAGCTTCACGATGCCTATCTCTCGGTGGCAGAGGCGCTTCATCACGCGGGCTTTTCCCACGGCGTGCATGTAAATATCGAGTGGATCGACTCAGAGGAGATAGACGAGA
>ONVB01000167.1 GCA_900321145.1 uncultured Eubacteriales bacterium
AGCTCTGCTATACCATTTACCGGCTTAAGATTATGAGTTGTCTTTCCGAATACGGCAGGATCAGTCTGGTTGCAGTCATAATAGATGTCAGGCTTGGTATAGAACTCATCCGCAAGTTCAAGAGCGCGGTAAATATGACCGATTCCTCTCTTTGTATTGCCATTTACATAGATGGCGACTTTTTTCTGATTGAGTGTTGCAGCTACCGACTGAAGATCTGCAAATGTATCAACGTCCTGGGACTCGCTTTCCGGAACTTCAAACACATCCACCTTTTCGCCTATTCTCGTCTTAGGTGTAACGACAGATGCTTTAGAGATAACGAAAGCGCCTGTTTCCATATAACAGGGCGGGAGATACTGTCTGTTAAGACGCTCGGTGTAATTAGGCACCTTCTTCCCGTCTTTAACGCCCCATGAAAGATGCGGCGCATTGATGGCAGAGATCAATGTATCGAGATCATTTGCGACCGCATAATCGATCGCACTGTCTAATGTCTCAACCGAAAGAGTAGGTGATGTCGGCTGCATCGTGACAATATAATCCCAGGAAACGGTACGGTCTACCGCATCGTCGATAACGGCATCAAGCGTAACCGCATCACCGCATAAATGCTCGTCTCTCCAGCGCACCGAAGCTCCCATCTGGGTTGCGATAATCTTTACCTCCGGAGAATCAGTTGTAACGATCACGTCGGTTATGAATCTTGATGAAAGCGCATTTCTGATCGAATAATAGATCAGCGGATGTCCTCCGATTATCCTGATATTCTTGTTCGGAATACCTTTAGAACCGGCTCTTGCCGGAATAACAGCTAAAATTCTCATTACCCCTCCAAAACACTACGCATATGATCTGTATACTTTTTCATATTATCAAAATAAAACTCCATTTGAGAAAAAGCCTGATTAAAAATACTATATCCGTCTTGCTCACAATAATCTAATAGTGCCGCGACGTCATTAACTACATACGGATTAACTGTAATTCCATCAATCACACTGCCATAAGCTCTTGATACAATATCAGCCCTTGCTTTCCGCTTCTTATCATAGGCCTTGATCCCCCATAATCCAAGCGGTTCGTTTACTCCCGCACCGCGGGAGTCTTCTTCGATAAGGATTGACCTTCTCCTTTGAGACAGGTTGTAGATATGCGCGTGCACGCGATGTCCGATATGCAGGTCACAGGTATCATACAATGAAAAGCCTTCAACGCCGTAAGAAATATCATGTACCTGAAATCCCAGTTCCTTCAGTTGTTTGGATATTTTTTCAATCATAGAGACCACATTCTGACTGGTATACTGATCAGATTTAGTTCCTCTGTGAAAGAAATAATGAAATCCGGCATCTGGAAACCTGGTCACCAGATACTTGCAAAGCTCAAGGCTTTGATCTCCATAATGTCTTATGTCCGCAGGATCGGATACAGCGATCTCCCTGATTTCCTTGCAGTCAGGAAGGCGCTTTTGGATCTTTTCAAGATCATACCATGCAGGGCATCCCGTCATGAGTGACTTATCATAGCCGTTGCCTTTCAATACTTTTACGGCATAGTAATCCCTGCATCCGAAAACACCCGAGTCCTTCTCCACCCTGTTCAGCAACACTCTGCTCGTGTCTGAAAACTTATAACTCCAGACATCTTTTGAACTTGTCGTACCTCCATACCATCCGCAGCCCAGCATAAATATGCGGGGAGTAAGATCTTTAAGATCACCGACAAGAGGAAGTGACTGAGGATAAAGATCTTTCTTGTAGCAGGGACCGCCTCCGATGACAATGCAGTCAGCCTGATTGATCTCTGTCACCTCATCAGATCCAAGCGGCTTATTTCGTATATAGGTCTTAATATCAGGTTGATCAAAACCATACTCCAATATCTCTTTGCAACGCTTAGTGATCAGATAATCACCAGCATTTTTTAAAGCTCCAGATAGTAAAGCGATTTTCATGGCGGATCTCCCTTACATCAAATGAAGTATCTCAAAGAACTGAACGATGTTCCTGGTTTTAATGGCTGCTACTAATCCTTTTCTTCTCTTGTAGAAAAAGACTATTGCTATGATCGATGCTATACCGAATATCGACCATCTGATAACAGAATAACGATACAGCATGGTTGATACTATACCAAGAACGATAGAACCGAAAAGGATGCACATATTAAGCCTCATATCATATATACCGTTTTTGCCCATTCTTCTGACGAAGAGATAATGGATCAGGAGCAGCAGTATATATCCGGCTAAAGTCGTATAAGCAGCTGCGATATAACCGAAAACCGGAATGAATATGGCATTAAGCACTATGTTGAATACGGCTGCGATAAGAGTGCCGATCATTATCTGTTTCTGCTTTCTGTTATATGATTCCACGTTAACGTAAAGCGTGTATAACATCTGCGCTACGAATCCCAGCATTACAGGCGGAATTACATATATGGCTTTCAGATATTTTTCTCCGCCGATTAACCAGAGGATCTCCGGAGCAACAAGTATAATGAGAACGACTCCAAGGCTGAATAATATCAGGATTGGCTTGGCAATACGTCCAATCTCCTTTTCTTTGTTCTGATGCATCATTTCAAAGCACCATGGAGCCCAGGCCTGATTTATCGAAGTCCACAGTATCGATACGATCGTTGCGCAGGTGTACGCAACTGAATACATACCTGTGTGTTCTGATCCGCAGAATCTTTTTATCATGATCCTATCGCTAGTTGACAATAAGGTGTTTGCCAGAGTATGGATAATAAGCGGCAACGCTATGGGCAAAGCGAATTTGACATAAGAAAACTTAAACACCCTGCCCTTAACCATAACATAGACATATATGGCCAGAGCAAAAAATATCCAGATGCCATAATAACCAAATACTCTTACTTTGAGTTTATTGTCGGTAAATATCAGTACAAGTATCAGTGAGACAACAACAGAAAGAACAGTCGGAACGGATGAGGTGAGTATCGTTTGTTTATATTGTAAATATATGCGAAATTTGGCGTGTAAAGTCGATATCGCGGGATAAAACAGGAAATAAATGAACATTACATGGAACATATAATGATCTATTCCCATTATATCTGATAATTCAGGTGTAAAGAATGAAGAAATGGCATATAAGAACAAAGTGAATACCGAACCGGCAAACACTATACTGGACATATATTCAGAGATCTTCTCTTTAAATTCAAAATGTGCCAGATTGATAGAGGTGAACAGATCCAGTGTTACCGGACCGCTCAATATTGCCACCCACGACGTAAGATTGGAATATGTACCGATATCTGCCGTAGACATGATCCTGGCGAAAAAAGGCATGGTTAAAAACGCAATACCTTTTATGATAAAAGTACAGATCGTATACCAGGCTCCGGCCTTTAATGCGTTATTACCAATGCTGTTCATAGTGCTTACTGAAAAATAT
>ONVB01000175.1 GCA_900321145.1 uncultured Eubacteriales bacterium
CTCGGAAAGCTGATATATGAGAACACGGAGACCATAGATGTTTACAATCCGAACCTTACATTAGAAGGTTTGAGATTAATTTACGAGAAACAGTAAAAGAAGAAGTGTCATCCTGAGCGAAGCGAAGGATCTTATACGAAAAACAGTGATGGAATTTAAGGATAAAATATTTTTAGCGCCGATGGCAGGTATCACAGACCTGCCATTTCGCTTGCTTTGCAAGGAGCAGGGGGCGGACATAGTCATAACGGAGATGATAAGTGCGAAGGGGATGTATTACGGTAACAAGAATTCCCTTCCTCTTTTGATGACCAAGGAAGAAGAGTCTCCTGCCGGAGTGCAGCTCTTCGGAAGCGAGCCGGATATAATAGCGGGGCAGGCATCTAAGATGAAGGACTTCGGATTCGCCTTTATAGATCTTAACTTCGGATGCCCTGTTCCGAAGATAGTGAATAATCATGAGGGCTCAAGCCTGATGAAGACTCCGGAGAGGATAAGTGAGATTGTCTATGCTATTAGACAGACTACGGATCTCCCGGTTACGGTCAAAATAAGGGCAGGCTTTACCGCGGACAGCATAAATGCCCCTGAGGTTGCAAAGGTTGCCGAGGAAGCAGGTGCTTCGGCGGTTGCGGTCCACGCAAGAACCAGGGAGCAGTATTACAGCGGAAATGCGGACTGGTCAGTAATCAAGGCTGTAAAGGACGCAGTGAAGATCCCGGTCATCGGGAACGGCGATGTAACCTGCGGAGCCGATGTGATAAGGATGAAGGAAGAGACGGGTTGTGATTCCGTGATGGTCGGAAGGGCAGCAAAGGGAAACCCGTGGGTCTTTGCAGAGATAAAGCATTTTCTTGAAACAGGAGAGACGCTTCCGAGGCCGACCGTGGAAGAGATAGTTGACACCATGCTCAGGCAGGTGAAGATGATGATAGAGCAAAAGAGTGAGTATATCGGCATCAGAGAGATGCGCAAGCATGTGGCCTGGTATACCCAGGGGATGTACGACTCGGCTAAGCTGAGGTCTAAGATAAATGAAGTTGAAAGCTTAGCGGAGCTTGAGAGCCTGTTGCTCGCATTACGGTAAGAGACATTAAGATTCTTCGGGCTAAAGCCCTCGGAATGACACGCGTCCCGTATTCGGATCCATTCGGGCTAAAGCTCTCGGAATGACATGTACCCCGCATCCGTGTCATTCTGAGCGAAGCGAAGAATCTTTCTTTACCGTCATAGGCTTTAGTTCGTATATCTTTGGAGATATATATGTCTTTTCATATAGAGTTGCATACTCGTCAGCCTTAAGGCTCTCAATATAATTCTTAATAAACGCTTTCTTAAAGCCGCCAGCATGCAATGTGTCGACGGCTTTATTATATGCAACCGCCGCCTCTGCCTCGGTCTCATAGGTACCGATAATGTAGTTGCCGTTTACATGGATGACGGCATTATAGTCGGTTATCATATCTGTATCATTCACAGGGTGATTTGCCCATACTCCCATATAGCTGCTTAAAACCCTTATATTGTCATACCGAAAGTCGTACCTGTCGTCGTTTACCTGCACATAGTCTCGCCCATACACTGCAAAGGGCTTTATACCGTAGCGCTTTAGTATCTTATATTGGCTGCCGTAGTCCGCTACAAAGAGATACCCGCCTTTTTCCTGAATCTTTCTCTGGGCATAGAAGAAGAGATCGTCTCGGTCGAACTTCAGGATCTTCTCGGGAGACAGGTGATACTCGAAATAGTTCTTCTTTAAGAGGATAGGATTCGGAAAGTATACACCGGTAATCTTGAGGTTGAGCAGGATAACATACTTCTGGTAAGGTATCACGGTAAAATCATCATAAGAAATCGAGGAGATATCTTTGCTGTCAATGATAGCCTTAGCCGCCTTGTAAACAGCAGCGGCTTCATCTTCGGAGTCATAGCTTCCCAAGCTTATATGCTTTCCTTTTACGGTAACAGAGCATCTGAAGTACTCCGTGCCGTCTTTTTTCTTTGCTTTATATACTCCCGCGGAACTGCTCATTTTCCTTCTCCGTTCTAAAATTCGGTAGTTTCATTTATGCAGAATTATATAATCGGCATAGCATTTTTGCAAGTGAAACAAAAGCTATGATCATAGTGAAATAATTGACTGTGGTTATATGTAAATGGTATAATTTATTATATATGCAAAGGAGATATCGTATGGTAACGATCGATTATGAAAACGACGGTGAAAAGCTTGTAATATATGCAATGGATGAACAAAGTCTGTTCGGAAAGGTGATATGTGAGCCCGAAGAAGATGAGGTGTATCGCTTGAGAGATATCTATGTGTCGAAGGATTGGCGCGGGCAGGGCTACGGAAGAGCGCTTGTGGAAGCGGCTCACGATATAATCGGAGGGTATCTCGGGGCTGATGAGCTGTATGCCCAGTTTGTTCGTTATGAAGATACTGTGCCGTTTTATGAGCTGCTTTCGTCAATGGAATATAAGGAAAAAACAAGATATGCGAGTGATGTATACAGCTTCTTGATCTCGGATTTGAATGCAGCTCTTAATGGCAAAGAAAAACTTGCTGAGGACAATCATGTAAGGTCGTTAAACAAGTGTACCCGTGCTGAATGGACTCTGCTTACAGGGAAGATATCCGCTGTCGATGATCCCGTTTTATTACAGGATATGCCATATTATGACGGTGAGCATTCCTCGGTATTCTTTGATGATAACGAGGAGCCTTTTGCGAGTCTTTTGTTAAGCGGGGGAAGGAAAAG
>ONVB01000030.1 GCA_900321145.1 uncultured Eubacteriales bacterium
CTCTCCCCGGGAACCTATGAACAGAAGGAGGAGAATGCATCCATCCCCATCACGGATGTATATTTTGCGCTATTCAACAACAATTATATAAAGATGAAGGATATGGAAGGTCCTGATGCGACCGAGCTCGAGAAGGCTACATACAAGAACTTTACGGATACGAGGAAGCAGGTCACGGACAGGCTCGATACCATACTTAACAGAGAACATACGGTGCTTGAACTGCTCGACGATGATTACAAGGAATATATGGAGTATGTGGTGAGGTTCCTTGTAAATAAAGACATCCTCGACAACAGCAAGATCGACAGGGAGGGTGACGAGTTCTACGACTATACCCATGACAAGACTTCGCTGTATGATTATCTTATGTACTGCATAAGCTGTGAAGCCGTAGACATATCAAAGATAGCCGAGAATGTGGCTTATTACGATAATGACGAGATATACAAAAGACTGACCGACTATGTCCTTAAGGGGCTTATGAAGGATGAGGAGTTCTCGAAGCTCATCATAAGGCTCATGGTCAGGAGCGGTGAAATAGGCGGTACCGATGTGGTCAACCTTCTCTATGATCAGGAGGTGCTTGACAGAGATAACGATGAGGACTATGAGCTTTTCTCGGCAGGGGCCATAGGTCCCTACGAGTTTGTGAGAAGAAAGCTTCAAAACAGAGGCATAACTCCGGCCATGCTCGCGTTAAAGCCGTGCTCGGGTTCCGTGGTTGTAACGGATGCCAAGACAGGTGATGTGAGAGCCATGGTCTCATATCCGAGCTATGACAACAACAGACTGACTAACGAGATAGACGGTGACTACTACGACCAGCTCTTGAATGACAGGACTTCGCCCATGATCAACAGGGCCACACAGGTTGAGACCGCTCCGGGATCCACCTATAAGGTTCTTTCGTCCATAGCGGGGCTTTCCGAAGGCGTGGTGACACCGGATGATTATTATCTGTGCGCGGGAGAGTTCGACCTTATCGAACCCTCGGCCTTCTGCTGGAATACCTACGGACACGGAGGAATGAACGATGAGCTCGCGATACAGAATTCATGTAATGTGTATTTCTACCATGTAGGCTATAACCTCGCCATGGATAATGGTTATTACAATGATGCCTACGGCCTTCAGAGACTTGAAAAATATGCCGATGAGTTCGGCTTCGGCGATCTCTCGGGCGTGGAGGTGGACGAGTATGAGCCGCAGGTGTCGGACAGCGACGCCGTAAGAAGTGCCATCGGTCAGGGACATAACCTGTTCGCACCTATACATCTTGCAAGATATACAACGACGGTAGCCAACAGCGGTACCTGCTTTTATCTGACGCTCATAGACAAGGTAACCGATTACGAGGGCAAGCTTGTCAGGGATAACAGCGCGAGGGTTTCCAACAAGGTTACGGATGTATCACAGCTCACCTGGGATACTGTTCACTACGGTATGAAGAGGGTTATAGATTACAACACCACCGGACTTATAACTCAGCTTGACGTGGCGGTTGCGGGCAAGTCGGGTACTGCCCAGCAGAGCATGACGGAGCCCGACCATGCGCTGTTTATATCATACGCACCTTATGAAAACCCGGAGGTCACCGTCACGACAGTCATACAGAACGGTTATAACTCGGGAAATGCCATCGAGCTTGCCGGCTTTATCCATGCCTATATCTTCGACAAGGATGCTCTTGTGGGCGCGAAGATGGGTGCTTCTCTGGAGGTGAGCGACTGATGTTTACCAAGGTTAAGCTTAAGAATTATGATTTTAAGCTCCTTATAACGGTTATCATTATAATCGGCATAGGAGTTGTCTGCGTCAACAGCGCCCGACCGGATTATACCTACAAGCATATTATGGGTGCGGTAGCGGGACTTTTTATCATGATATTCCTGTCAAATGTGGATTATCACTTTATATGTAAGTTCTACGTTGCATTTTATATAATCAACGCGGTCATGCTCGGACTCGTGCTTGTTGTCGGAGTAAATGTAAACAATGCCACAAGATGGATGATGATAGGCGGAGCGGGCGGTATACAGTTCCAGCCCTCGGAGCTCACGAAGATACTTATGATCATCTTCGTCGCTTCGTTTCTTGACAGATACAAAAGGTCGGAGGCGATAAATACCTTAAGGTGCCTGGTGCTTTTTGCCGGCTTTGTGGGCTTTTCGCTTCTGCTGATATTTTTGGAGCCCGACCTGTCCACTACCATTTGCCTTACGCTGGTCATGCTGATCATGCTTTATGCCGCGGGACTTTCATACAAGATCATAGGTATAGCTCTTTTGATACTGGTTCCTCTTGTCGGAAGCTTCCTTTGGTACATACAGCTTCCGGACCAGAAGCTTCTTCAGCCTTATCAGGTAGGGCGTATCCTTCAGTTTATATACCCGTCGAAGTACAGTGAGGATCTGCAGCAGAGCAATTCCATCATGGCTATAGGTTCCGGACAGCTGATGGGCAAGGGTATCAATACCTCGACCATAGCGAAGGTTAAGGACTCGAACTTTATTTCCGAGCAGCAGACGGACTTTATTTTCTCCGTTATAGGAGAAGAACTCGGCTTCGTGGGAAGCATAATTATTATTGCAATTATACTTATAATAGTGTTACAATGTATCAGAATTGCGAGAAGGGCAATGGATACGAAGGGTATGCTTATAGCTACGGGGATGGCGTGTCTGATAGGCTTTCAGTCATTTATCAATATCGCCGTGGCAACAGGGGTTTTCCCGAATACGGGTATCCCGCTGCCGTTTATAAGCTACGGTCTTTCGTCACTGCTCAGCTTGTCGATCGGGGTAGGTATGTTACTGAATATCAGTTTGCAGAAAGAATGACTTAAGGGGTAAGCAAAATGAATATCGGATTAATCGCAGACGCGTCAAGAAAGAAGCTTATGCAGAACTTCTGCATCGCTTACAGGGGTATCTTGTCGCACCACGAGCTTTACGCAACAGGCACCACCGGAAGGATGATAGAGGATGTGGCCAACCTGACGGTACACAAGTTCCTCGCCGGTCATACAGGCGGTGAACAGCAGCTTGGTTCCATGATCGAGAACAACACACTCGATCTTATGATCTTCATGAGAGATCCTCAGCCGCGAAAGGTATACGAGCCGGACCTCTCAAATATACTTATGTTGTGTGATACTCACAACATACCGATAGCAACTAATTTGGCCACCGCCGAGCTTCTTATCAAGGCGCTTGAGCACGGTGACCTGGATTGGAGAGAACTTTTCAAGCAATGATTTACTTTAAAGACGCACTTATCAAGCTGATCAGTGTGTTGATCTGTATCATAATATTGTTTGCGGTGCATATAAAATATGTCAGTACCGATCAAAAGTATGAGGACAATGTCACCTTTAAGGAGGCAGCCGTAAGTGTGCAGGAAAAGGAAAACGACTTCTACGCATGCGACTCGGAGGATACCATAGTAGCCAGGAACGACGATACGAAAAGTACGATGTTCCCTGACGCCGAGTATTTCCTATGTATAGACGATACTGACGGAAGGGTTATATGTGCCAAGAACGCACACAGGCGCATGTATCCGGCGAGTATGACCAAGCTCGTTACTGCGCTTGTTTGCTGTGATTATATAGAGAGCGGAGAGGTTTCGCTCGACGATGAGGTGACGGTTGAGACCTACTACGACCTTACCTATGACGGGGTTGAGCCACCCACACTGTACCCGGGCTACACCATATCCATGAAGAACCTGATGTATGGTTTGATGATAGGCTCGAATAATTACTATGCGCTGATCCTCGCGGAGCACCTGTGTGGCAGCGAGGAGGCCTTCGTAAGCAAAATGAATGAGAAGGTCATGAGTCTCGGCGCGACGAATACTCATTTTGACAATCCGCACGGACTCGATCACCCGGATCACTACTCGACCGCATATGATATGTATCTTATAGTTCGCGAGGCTTCAAAGCATGAACTTCTCGCAACGATAGATACATACAAGGAATATGAGTACAGCTACAGAGATGAGAACGGAAATGTGATAGAAGATATATCCCAGGCGACAAACCTGTTTCTGTACGAC
>ONVB01000131.1 GCA_900321145.1 uncultured Eubacteriales bacterium
ATTTTCCACACCAGGGCCCCCTTTGGGGGTCGTGGTGTGGTCTGGTATTTACTCATATGTGAATAAATACCAGACTACACCACGAAACAGTGCCGTACTGAGCGAAGCGAAAAGATTCTTCGGGCTAAAGCCCTCAGAATGACACGACTAATATATGCAACTAATTAAGGAGGATTACATCATAATGGAAACAGTATACGAGTTCACACTCCCGAAGGGATATATAGATGCTAACGGAGATATACACAGAAACGGAAAGATGAGGTTGGCGACGGCCGGTGACGAGATCAGCGCCACAAGAGATCCGAGAGTTCTTTCCAATCCGTCATACCTTACGATAGTCATACTGTCGAGGGTGGTAACCGAACTCGAGGGTGTGCAGACGATAAGCGCGACGCTTATTGAAAGATTGTTTACGGCAGACCTGGCTTTCCTTCAGGATATGTACCAGAGGATCAATGATATAGAGCCGCCGGCAATGCAGGTTGTATGTCCGGATTGCGGAAAGACCTTCGAGGTGCCGCTAAATTTTACCGTAGGGGAATAAGTCTCTATCCGGAGGAAGAGCTTTATCGCGAGATGGCATTTATCTCTTATTACTTCCACTGGAGTGAGAAAGAGGTAATGAATATGGAGCATGGTGAGCGCCGCAGGTGGTGCAGCCAGATTTCCTCCATAAATACGAGCTTAAACCCCGCAGATAAGAACAGGGAAAAGAGTATCCTTGACATGGTTCCGACAAACAGTGTCAGGATGTGATACGGATTAAGAGAGGTAACTGAGTATGGCATTATTGGGAGATCAGAATATTTTGGGAAATACTGATGGTGGCATAGCCAATCCCTTGGTGGATAAGCCGCCTATAGTCAGTTTTAATTTTGTGCTCAGGGTTGAGGCCTTGTGGGATATCGCCTGTAAGTCTATCAAGATTGAGAGAAAGGAAAATGAGTTCGATCTCATCCAGGAAGGCGGACTGAACGATTTCCCCCACAGGATCAGAAAGCCGATAACGAGAATGTTTACACTTCGAATAGAGCAGTATGTAGGAGCAGGATTTTTGGATCCCCTTTCGTTAGGAACCAAGCTTACGCTCCCTCTTTTGCTGTCTGTGGGCAGATACACAAATCCGGCTGTATTTCTTCCGGACAGACAGTATATCTTCACCGGATGTGAAGTAACAGCGAAGGAACCCGGAGAGCTTCAGTCCGAGAGAAGTGGCCTCCTCACGGAGAGTACGACCATAGCCTACGAGAGCATGTTTACCATAGATACTCCTGCCGAGGGCATAAAGAAGACCTGGCAGTTCGACAAGTTCAATAAGGCAGGCACGGGTGAAAGCTCACGTGATATGCGATTTGCGGATTACGAGCTCACACAGGAGGAGATGGCTGCAAGAACCCAGCGCTGGAGCATGGGACAGGAGCATGGCGGTATAGATAAAAGAACCGATCCATCGTCGAGCTCAAGACAGAATCTCTATCTCAATGCTGCCGAGGCATCAAAGGAGGATATGGCAAAAAAGAGCAAGCTCTGGTCCTTCGACGAGAAGGATGCAGTTTCCGAGGATCCGCTGGCAAAGAAGAATTATCAGGGAAGAGGAGATTCGTCCAGGCAGAATGTATCCAAGAATATGTTCGATGTCCATACAGATGAGATGGCAGCTAAAGCTTCCCTTTGGGAATTCGATAAGAAGGATGAGAAAAATGCCGGACTTCAGTCAATCAATCATGAGGGTACCGGAAAGAAGGCAAGAAAAGAATATCCGACCAAGGATATTGCGGATAAGAACAAATCAAGAAGTGCTTCGATAGAAGGAACGCGGAGATGGAATCTCGATCCTGCGGACAAGAATAACAAGACACCGAAGAAGAATGAAAAGGGTGTCGGAACCTCTTCGAGACAGCATCTTTCGGACTATCATGAGGATTCATACGGCTACGATACACCGACCAAGGACATGCTTGACAACGCCAAGCAGTGGCAGTTCGATGATGCGGACAAGAATAATAAAGGTCTTCAGACCATAAATCATAAGGGTAAGGGACAGGTATCAAGACAGAATGAGAAGATGGTCGCAGCCGAGACTCCGAGAGGAACCATGATCAATACCGCTGCAGAGCATGAGTGGAAGTTCGACGAGAGGGATACAAACAACACCGGACTCCAGAATATCAATAAGATGGGCAACGAGAAGGTGTCCAGTCAGAAGGGCGGTATAAGTGAAGCAAGCCGTGACAGTATGGGCAAGAAGACAGCCAAGTGGGACTTCGATCCCGCCGATGTGAGCAATACCACACCTAACAAGAACAAGGAAGGTAAGGGAAGTGCTTCAAGGCAGAACAAACGCGGTGATTACGCAGGTATCACGGAGCTTTCCAAGGACCAGATGAAGGAGAAGGCAAGTCTCTGGCCGCCCAAGCAGAGCGCACAGAGTATAGCCGATTTCCTCTCGGGAGGAAACTCATAAATAGATTATAAAAGTCAAGGATAGTGGCATATGCTTAAGATCAAGGCACCCATAGAATGCAAAACGAATACTGACGTAACAACCGTAGGAGATGCTTTTGGCGAGAGAATACGCGGAAACTACGGTGTGATGGGAGCCGGCATAAACGGCGAGGAGCTGCTGCACCTGGTAAGCCAGCCGCCCGAGATATACCTGGGCGAGGGTGGCATGACCAATCTTGTGGCACAGACAAATGTCGCTAACCGTCAGGAGACAAAGGTCAATATAATCAATAATTTCCTTAACAGAGTTGCGGTGGGTGTGGACGCCAAGCTCACCTACCAGGACAGGGTATTTATCTCAAATGTGTTAAACCAGCTCGGCATAAAGGATGAGAGAAGCTTTATGCAGGAGGTAATGAATGTCAAGAATGAGGTAAAGCATACGGAGAGCCTGGTCAATCTCTACTGGAATAACTTAGCGAGACTTGAGAATATAGTATCCGAGTATCAGGAGACCGTGGAGGGAGATCAGGTAAATGTCACCGAGAAGAAGGAAAGCGCCGAGCTTCATCTTCACGAGGACATCATGAACAGGCTGAGTACTGCTGCCATATATAAGATAGTCAGCAATTTCAACAGTCATACGGCAGGTGATACTTATATCACCGGTGATGAGTACAGACTTTCGGAACAAAACAGGTTAACGGAGAATATCCTTCTCACCAGGCTTCAGGGTATGGTGACCGGAGAGAGCACACCGCTTGTATTCAGGCATGAAAATGTATATGAGGAGAATATCGGCGGTGATACTACAGTCAACCGTTCACAGGTTGAGAACAGGGTGACCTCGGCCGTACTCTTAAACCTTATAGACAACATCTTCCAGACCAGGCATGAGACCATGACCCGGGGCGGGGATAAGTTCTATCATATGGAGGAGTCTTTCTTCGAAAGCGCCGAGAATACCATAAACAGGATAGAGAATAATACAGACCGCTCATTAAGCCTTATCAACAACTATTCCACAACCGAGAGCAGGGTTGAGGCACTCTCCGAGGAGATAGACATGGTAACGAATATCTTACGTGAGAGCAGGCTTTTGGAGCAAAGGATAAAGGTTGATGCGGATTTAAGAAGCTACCGCACCGACATCAATGCGGAAGGGGCAAGGATCACCTACAAGACAACCCGCGAAGGGGATGTCACAGAGGGAGATCAGGTATCAAGGACGGATATCACGAGCAGGTCCGGCGATACATTTAATACGGGCGATACCTTTGTCAGGGAAGGTGACAGCCTGGTTTATAAAGAGGGCGACAAAGCCGAGATCTCGGTACAGGCTGATGAGGCCGAACAGATAGTAAAGCAGCTTGAGATCATGAAC
>ONVB01000142.1 GCA_900321145.1 uncultured Eubacteriales bacterium
TACGTAAGCCTTAGAGCCGTCGTTTGTTATATAACCCTGACCTGAACCGTCCCAGTCGCCTACGCCGACTCTCATCCAGCCTGCCTCCGAATCAGGCATTACTATCCATATATGTCCTGTATCTGACTTGTAGCTTATCTCGACTACAGATCCCGGAACAAGTGCTGCCTTTGCTTCCTCCGAAAGCTCAACACCATCCTGTGCCCACGCATCAGCCTTAACTGCTGCACCGAGATCTACGGCACCCTTCTCTATTACATAGTTTGGAGCTGCTGTTCCGACGCATACCGAGGTTACCTCCCATGCACCGTCTGACTCAAACTGCATCCTTGCGCCCCACTTGCTTACATCCTCACCGCAAACTGCAGCAAGCTGCTCGTAGGTTATCTGTGCTGTTGAACCGGCGTTGTTTGTGTATGCATACTGCTGTCCCGAACCGTCGTAATCGCCTACGCCGACTCTCATCCATCCTGCCTCTGCATCAGGCATTACTATCCACATATGACCTGTATCCGACTTATAGTTGATCTCAACCACTGCGCCCGGAACAAGTGCTGCTTTGAATTCGTCGGACATGTCGAAGCCGTCCTGTGCCCATGCATCACCCTTAGGTGCCGCATCTACCGCAACAGGCTTGATGATACCGAAGAGATTTCCTCTGTCTACGCCTGCCGAACCGAAGTTGGCCGGTGAACCGAACTCCGCTGCCGAATTGGCTACAAGTACATTTCCGTCTCCATCATAGAAGGTAATGTTGTCGATGTAGATCTCTGCAGGCGCCTCGCCCTTTGTAACGCCGTTATCCGTCTCCTTCTGGATAATGAAGTAGTTATCCATACCGGATATATAACCTGCGTCCTTCACCTTGAACATAGCTGTCTTCGGGTTTGCCGACTCTGTGTAAACCGACCACGCATCACCCTTTACCTCCTCAAGCTTCTCGCCTGTGTAGGAGTACATCTTTCCGCTGACAGCCTGGAACTTGCCGTCAGGGTTTACGATACCCATGTCGATAGTGATCTGAGCAAGCTTGTCGGTATCCGCACCGAGAACCGCTGACACGTTGAGTCCGAAAGCAGCCTTAAGATCCGGATTCACGATCTTTACAGCCTTGGAACCGTTGTAGTCCTCAAGAGAAACCTCTGTTCCTGCCGCACCCTTTATGAATGCGAAGTTGCCGTCCTCGAAATCAATACTTGCCGCTGCCTGAGCGGGAGCCTCTGTTGTTGCTTCCTCTGTTGCTGCCGCCTCTGTTGTTGCTTCTGTTGCCGCAGCTGTAGTAGCTGCCGTAGTTGTTTCCTTGCTGTCACTGCCTCCGCATCCGGTAAGCGAAAAGGCCATGGACGATGCCAGTAGCAGTGATGCAATCTGTGCTTTCCTTTTGTTCACTTTTGTAAGCCCTCCCTTTTAGAGTGTTTTTTGTTTTATCTTTATCACCCGAAGGTGGTAAGATCGTTAAGATTTTTAAGATCCTTCGCTCAGGATGACACGATGCTTATGCCTCTTATGACGTGCCGTCATCCGACTATACCCGAGCGCTCCACGCCTTCTATGAACTGCTTCTGAAGCACCACATATATGATGACTATCGGAAGCATCAGAAGTACAATGCCAGCATCCATATAGAGCTCTAAGATCTTCGGGCTGTTGATGCGGTAGACATTTGCTATCGTTGCCTGAAGTCCGGTGATCCTCATACTTATGAGCATCTTATCGCTCACATGGAAGAGTCTTGCGTAAAATGTATCGTTATACTGCCATACCAAGGAGAATATAGCTACTGTTATCGCGGCCGGCATGGCATTTCTGAGCATGATCCTGAAATATGTATACCAGGTTCCGGCTCCGTCCACAAAGGCCGCCTCCTCGATCTCCTTCGGAAGCCCTCTGAAGAACTGATTGAAGATGTAGATATACAGTCCCGACCTCAAGCCGCAGGCAAGCGCCGTCAGTATGTAGATCGGTATAGGCGTCGCCATCAGGTTCAGCGGTTCCCCGTGTATGGCCGTTATGATCCCGAATATATCGAAGTTCGAGAAGGTCATATACAGCGGAAGCATGATCGTATGCGTCGGAAGTACTATCATAAGTACCACGAAGGCAAAGAGGAGCTTCTTTAAGGGGAAGTCGAACCTTGCGAAGCCATAGCCTGCCATAGAGCACATAAGCACCTGGATGATCATAAGGCTCACCGCATAGCCTACGGACTTCAACATGGTCGGCAGGTAATTGAGTGTCTTTGCCGCTACCTCATAGCGTTCATTCGTCGGAGACTGAGGTATCATGTAGACAAGCGAGTTGCTGCTGTCCGCGTCCGAGAAGAAGGATCTCGAGATGATACCGAGTACAGGACCTATTATAACATAAGCCACTCCGATTAGCACTATCCATCTGAACAGTGTCATTACAACTGTTTTGGAGGTTGTGACTATCTTGCTCTTCGTATTGACATTCATCTTATAGCTTTTCTTCGGCTGTTTCTCCTCCGGCTTTATGACCGGTACGGTATCAACCGTTTTGTCAGTACTCATTTACCACACCTCCTTAGTTATAATAGAACGTTCGCTTCTGTATGAACCGGCATACTATCAGCAGTATCGCGCAGGTCACCACAGTTGATATAAGCGAGAATGTGGAGCTCAATCCGTAATTCTTCTGGTCAAACGCTGTGTCATACGCAAGATTTACAACCTCGGAATCAACGAAGCTGTCAACCACTGTGTAAACCACAACGGTTATTATGTGCGGCATGACCATGGGGAAGGTTACCTTCCAGAAGGTCTCATATCCGGTAGCTCCCTCGATCTTCGCAACCTCATACATGGAACCCGGTATGGACTGCAATGCCGCGATGAAGATAATGATCTGTACGCCCGAAGCGTTGATGATCTCACTTATCCTTCCCACAGCTCCCATGATGTACTCTATAAGTCCCATCGGGAGTCCGAGGTTGGTAAACATCTGTATGTAGTATTCAACCGACACGCCCGACCCTGCTGCGTCCACAAGCTCCGCGCTCGCCGATGCCACACCGCCCGCAAGGAGCGATCTCGACATCTCCATGGCAGCTCTTATGGCCTCAGAGTTAAGGATGACCGGAAGGAAGAAGATTGCTCTTAAGAGTGTACGTCCCCTGAACTTCTTGTTGAGCAAAAGAGCCATGA
>ONVB01000058.1 GCA_900321145.1 uncultured Eubacteriales bacterium
GCTTCGCTCAGAATGATATTCAGGCATTTCTTTTCTCAAGATATTCCGCGAAGGTCTTCTTTACATAACCATGGCGGTTCTTGCTTATCCTTAAATGTTCGCCGGTCGTGAGCACAAGCTCAGTCGTCTTGAGCGAATCTATATAATCCATGTTTAC
The DNA here is from genome assembly GCA_900321145.1 of uncultured Eubacteriales bacterium. Classification (GTDB taxonomy): domain Bacteria; phylum Bacillota; class Clostridia; order Lachnospirales; family Lachnospiraceae; genus Coprococcus_C. The sequence continues at coordinate 158 of ONVB01000058.1, forward strand.
TATATATGATTTGTGAGGCTGGAGAAATGCACCGCTCAAGGCAAGCTCCTCGGCCTCCTTCTCAAATGCCCTTCTTAAGCACACGCTTTCTACGCGCTCTCCCTTCACGGTATGAGCCACCATTACGCGGCTTAAGCTTTCCACATACAGAAGATCTCTGAACTCTATTCTTCTCAGCCCCGAACCGGTCTTGATCTTGAAGGTGCGATTATCCCTGTAGTACTTGTTTCCCTTTATGGCCACATCAAGTGCCTCGGCAAACTCAGCCTCATCCAAGGGTTTGAGAAGATACCTCGTCACGTGAGCCTGGTAGGCATCAAAGGCGTGATCCTTCACATTTGAAAGCATTATAACCTTGGGATGAACCGGATCGTCACGCACCTCCCGTGCGATCTGTACACCGCTTACCTCATCCGTGTCCGCTCCGAGTATATACACATCAAAACAGCCTGACTGCTTTGATGTTTCGAGAACCTTTTCTCCGGAAACAAAGTATGTTATCCCCCAATCCTCATCAGCTTTCTCTTCAAGTTTTGTCAGCAGTTTTTTTATATATCCGGTCTCGTCGTTTTGCCTCTCGTCACAAACCGCTATTTTTGTCATGTCGATCCTCCGTTGTCAATTATGCATTCACTAAGTTGTCAGTCTAATTCCCCATGCGCTATATCAGCAGCATCGCATCCCCGAAGGAGAAGAATCTGTACCTCTCCTCCACTGCCTGCCTGTAAGCATCAAGAACCTTCTCCCGGTCATAGAATGCCGACACCAGCATCAAAAGTGTCGACTGCGGCAGATGGAAGTTTGTGATCAGGCTGTCCACGCACTTGAACTTATATCCCGGATAGATAAATATATCCGTATCCCTGCTGCCCGCACGGACCCTGCCGTCGTCACCCGCCATGCTCTCAAGAGTCCTGACAGATGTTGTGCCGACGCAGATCACCCTTCCCCCGGCCTCTCTAGTGCCGTTTATGATATCCGCGGTTTCTCTGCTTATCTCACAATACTCCGTATGCATATGGTGCTCAAGTATATTCTCCGTCTTGACCGGACGAAATGTACCGAGTCCCACATGAAGCGTGACAAAAGCCCTTTTTACGCCCATGTCATCTATTTCCTTCAGCAGCTCCTCCGTAAAATGAAGTCCTGCCGTAGGCGCTGCCGCTGAACCCGAGTTTTTGGCATATACAGTCTGATAGCGTTCCCTGTCCTGCAGCTTGTTATGTATATAAGGCGGAAGCGGCATCTCCCCGAGTCTGTCCAAGATCTCTTCAAATATCCCCTCGAAGGAAAACCTGACCTTCCTGTTTCCCTCCTCGAGTATATCCACTATCTCGGCGTGAAGCAGTCCCTCACCGAAGCTTACTCTCGCTCCGACTTTAAGCTTCTTCCCCGGCTTCGCAAGTGTCTCCCAGCAGCCGTCATCTAAGCGCTTTAACAAGAGCAGCTCGACAACAGCGCCGGTATCCTCCTTTACGCCTATAAGCCTTGCCGGGATCACCCTCGTGTCATTTAATACCAGACAGTCACCCGGCCTTAAGTAATCCTTTATATCCCTGAAATGCCTGTTGGTTATGCTCCCGCTTGCCCTGTCAATGACCATAAGCCTTGATGAGGATCTGTCGGGAAGCGGATCCTGAGCTATAAGCTCCTCAGGCAGTTCATAATCAAAATCCTTTAATTCCATCGGGATCAGCCTCTTATCTCTATTCCCATGCTCTTTAACTCCTCAAGGAGCTTGTCTACCGCGGTAGTCACATCCTTGTCCTCAAGAGTCTTGGTCTTGTCTCTGAAGGTAAGCGAGAAAGCCACCGACTTCTTGCCCTCTCCTACCTGCTCGCCCTCATATACATCAAAGAGCTTTACGCTCTCGAGCAGCTTGCCCGAGTTCTTCTTTATCACCTTTTCTATATCACCCACGAAGATGCTCTTGTCCATCACAAGCGCAAGGTCTCTCGTTATCGCAGGGAACTTGGCCACGCCCTCATACTTTCTGTCGAAGCTTGACAGTGTAGTGAGCATGTTCATATCTAGCACTGCCACATAGCAGTCTGCCTTGATATCATAGTTATCTCCCACCTCGGGGTGTACCTGTCCTATAAAGCCAAGCTTAAGCTTGCCCTTTACGATATCGGCCTGTCTTCCGGGATGAAGATAAGGTCTCTCCTTAGTCGGCTCGAAGCTTACTCCGTCTGTTATGGAAAGCTTTTCGAGCAGCTCCTCTACCACTCCCTTTAAGTCAAAGAAGTCTCCGTCACCGAACATACCTAAGGTAAGCATGCTCTTTTCCTCAGGAAGCTCCTCTAAGGGAAGTGTCTTCGGGAGATATACATTTGCTATCTCGTAAAGCCTTGCGAACTTGTTGCGTCTGTTGTAGTTTGTTGCAAGCCATGTCATCATGCCGTTTAAAGTAACGGTCCTCATAATGGAGAAGTCCTCTCCGAGAGGATTCAGGATGGATACAGCCTGTCTCTCCTTCGCATCCTCAGGCAGAAGAAGCTTATCAAACACCTTCGGACTCTCGAAGGAATAGCCCATGGCTCCCGAGAAGCCGTTGCCCTCTGCCACATCCCTTGCTATGGCAGCTATCCTGTCCGCATAGGAAAGCTTGCCCGCAGTGGACTCGCCGTGCGGAAGCGAAACCGGGATATTGTCATATCCGTAGAAACGCGCCACCTCTTCCGCAAGATCGGCCATGCAGTTAAGATCCTGTCTGAAGGTCGGTATCGTAAGAGTGTTGTCCGCGCCGTTATACTTTAACTCAAGTCTGTCATATATATCGAGCATCTCCTCCTTGGAGATATCTGTTCCGAGAAGAGCATTCATCTTCTCCGGCTCAAAAGGAAGTACCTTTTCACTCACCGGCTCGGGATATACGTCTATCACACCGTCCACAACCTTACCGCAGCCAAGCTCCTCGATAAGCTGGCATGCACGGTTGATGGCTGTCAGCGCAAGGTTCGGATCAAGTCCCTTCACGAACTTAGAAGCCGCATCCGTTGCAAGATTAAGCCTTCTTGATGAAAGTCTGATATTCGTACCGTCGAAGCAGGCTGCCTCAAAAAGCAGATTGCTTATGCTGTCGGTTACCATGGAATTCTCACCGCCCATGATACCGGCTATTCCTATCGGCTTTTCGCCGTCGTTTATCATCAGCACTTCGCTGTCGAGAGTCCTCTCCTGACCGTCCAAGGTGGTGAATTTGTCTCCGTCCTTTGCACGCTTTACGACTATCTTATGTCC
>ONVB01000145.1 GCA_900321145.1 uncultured Eubacteriales bacterium
GTGATACCTCTCTCCTGCTCCTGAGCCATCCAGTCCATGGTAGCAGTACCTTCGTAGGTCTCACCGATCTTATAATTCACACCGGTATAGTAAAGAATTCTCTCTGTGAGAGTGGTCTTACCGGCATCTATGTGAGCCATGATACCGATATTCCTGGTTCTCTCTAATGGGTATTCTCTTCCAGCCAAGGCTATTTCCTCCTTATATTAATTAGAACCTGTAATGAGCAAATGCCTTATTTGCCTCTGCCATTCTGTGCATTTCCTCTTTTCTCTTTACAGATGCACCTGTGTTGTTTGATGCATCGAGGAGCTCTGCAGCGAGTCTCTCCTCCATGGTCTTCTCTGTTCTCGATCTTGAGAACTGAGTGATCCATCTTAAGCCGAGTGCCTGTCTTCTGTCAGGTCTTACCTCGATCGGTACCTGATATGTAGCACCGCCGATACGTCTGGCCTTAACCTCGAGCTGGGGCATAACGTTGTTCATGGCAGCCTCGAAAACCTCAACCGGGTCCTTCTCGGTCTGCGCCTTGATACGGTCAAATGCGCCGTATACTATCTTCTGGGCAACACCCTTCTTACCATCAAGCATAATGTTGTTGATAAGCTTGGTTACCACCTTGTTGTTGTAGATCGGATCCGCAAGAACGTCTCTCTTTGCTATATGTCCTTTACGTGGCACGATTCTTCCCTCCTTCTATTATAATGTAACTTAGGTACTCACACAGTGTTCTTCTGCGTGTACGTGCGAAAATGTATCAATCATGAAAACATTACCAATACTTTCATACTTTACTTCCCGCACTTTTTAAGCATGGAGCCTTAAGCCTTCGGGCGCTTAGCACCATACTTTGAACGTGCCTGACGTCTCTTAGCAACACCTGCGGTATCGAGTGTACCACGGATGATGTGGTATCTGGTACCGGGGAGATCCTTTACTCTTCCTCCACGGATAAGAACAACGCTGTGCTCCTGAAGGTTGTGGCCTTCACCGGGGATGTAGCTTGTTACCTCGATTCCGTTTGATAAACGAACTCTGGCGATCTTTCTAAGAGCTGAGTTAGGCTTCTTAGGAGTAGCTGTCTTAACTGCTGTGCAGACACCTCTCTTCTGCGGTGAAGCTGTATCTGTAGGCTTCTTTCTGAGAGAGTTGTAACTCTTTAAGAGTGCAGGTGCAGTTGACTTCTTCTCGATAGTCTGTCTTCCCTTACGAACTAACTGGTTGAAAGTTGGCATGTTTTCACCTCTTTTCTCATAAAAATGTCGTGTCTCTTCAAGACACGCTTAGCCATTATACGCTTGCATCAATCCGATTGTCAACAAGTTTTTAAAGGAAAACAAAAAGTTTTTTGCATTATTAGCATTATAATAGGAAATACTTTTGAAAATATGTAGACAAACAGTATTGTTTGTGGTATTGTTAGGTTGAAGTATTAGCCGTAGTGGCTTTATTTGCCACCCATTCTAACACGGAATACTTCTCCGGTCAAGGACGGCCGGAAGATGCACAGTACGTAAGAATCCAGGGAAGGAGGATTGCATATGCTTGTCAATAATAATATCTACAATCATATGAGCGCACAATTCGTGCCCAAAAAACGCGAGACAACTCACAAATCCTCCGAACTCAAGGCGGTTTATTCCAACATGTCCAAGTTGAATAAGACTTCACCGCTCTACCTGGTTTCTATGTCAGACAAGAAGCAGGAGCACGTGATCGACATCAAGGAACAGGCGATCACTCTTCGGGACGTAGCGGAAAACTTCTCCAATCCGGACAGTCGTGTCTACTCGGAGAAAACCCTCTACTCAAGCGATGAATCCTCCGTGACCGGCAGCTTCAGGCGCCAGCCGAAGGACGCTCTTCCCCCGGAGCTTACCATATCAGTGGATCGGCTTGCAAGCGAGCAGGTAAATGTGGGCGAGTATCTTCGCTCCGCCGGACTCGACCTTAAGCCGGGCAGCCAGTCATTTGCCATAGACACAGTCGACGGACTCTCACAGTTCAACATCTCCGTATCCGAGGATGATACGAACATCGAGGTTCAGAATCGTGTGGCGGAAGCTGTCAACAACCGTGATATCGGTATCAACGCCTCTATCGTAAGAGACGGTGCGACCAGTGCCATCATGCTTTCATCGGCGGAAACCGGTGCCTCTGCCGCTTCAAGCGGACTGCATTTTTCTCTCAAGGACGAGAACGGTGGACAGGGTATTGTAGACACTCTCGGTCTTTCAAATATCAAGCAAAGACCGCAGAATTCGGAATTCACCATCAACGGTGAAGCACACAGCTCGACGTCTAACCACATCTCCATCAACCAGATTGTGGAGCTCGATTTCCACTCTGTGTCAAAGGAACCTGTTGATATTCAATTCGTTCCCGATACAAGGATAGCGAAGGAACAATTAGAAAACTTCGTTGACGCTTACAACAAGCTGGTTGGACTTGCCGAAAAGGAAGGACCTGTCAATATAGGAAGCAGAAGCCTCCTTAAGGATGTGTCCGGAATGATCAAAAAGCACACAGACTCCTTGGAGAAAGCAGGCATACATGTGGATGAAACCGGAAGACTCCATATGCCTGACAGCGACGAAACCAATCTGTTCAAGGAGGAAAAGTTAGCCGAGCTTTTTAGGGACAATTCAGAGTTCCGCAAGGATATAAATACGGCGACGGACAGGCTCACGCTGGATCCGATAGCTTATATCAACAAGCTCATTGTCACTTATCCCAATAAGGAAGACAAGACGGCCGGCGCGACCTACACTCAATCTCTGTATAGCGGACTGATGTATAACAATTATGCATAGGATTTAATCTCTATGCATACATCAAAAAAGCAGTCGGGGGATTTTACCAAATCCCAAACCCGGCTGCTTTTTTCGACATTTTCGAAAAGAACACTATTTACATAAGTACATCTTTGAAAGGAGTCATTATGAACAAGATTATCAAGATCGAAGGTATGATGTGCCCCCACTGTGAGGCATCGGTAAAGAAAGCACTCGAAGCACTCGAAGGTGTCAGCGAAGCCAAGGTAAGCCACGAGGCGGGAACCGCGATTGTCACGCTTACTTCCGACATCGATGACAGCATCCTTACACAGGCCGTAGAGGCAAAAGACTACAAGGTTCTCGGCGTGGAATAAGGGGACCACGCCCGGAAATAATCTCTAATTATCTCCTGATTCTATTGACTTTACCCCGGGTGGTAATGATATAATCATATCTATAATTTCGATGCGGGGAAAACGCAGGCAGACACTTTGCGAAATTCTTATTGTCTGCCCTCTCGGAGTGATAAGTCTTTATTCCGAGCGCAAGCGAAGAATCTCAATGGGGGACTCCATATGAAAAAGATACTTCTCGTAGGAAAGCTGAATGATGTAATAAAGGATATTGAGCGGCTTCTTTCGCCCTTCTTTAAAACCCAGCTGTGTGAGCTTAAGACCGAGTCGGCAGACGGAATGCTGAAGGTTTTCGAACCTGACCTCGTACTGCTCAGCCTGATCGGAGCATCCGATGTCGACACCGGGATATTTGACCGGATTTCATTTGAGTACGAATCAACTCCGGTAATAACCATAGGAACCGAAAAAGAGCAAAGACTCTTCTTCAGATTCTATGGCAACGGACAGTTTGAAAACCTGGTCAGACCGGTTGACAACAAGGACATCCTCACTGCGATATGCAGAAGGCTGAACCTTGAGCTTATCATCGCCGGCGACAGTTTTATCGTAAAAGATCCCAATGTCAAAAAAAATGTCCTGATCGTCGATGATGATGCAGTCACACTTCGCGGTATCAGAAAGATGCTTTGCGAGGAATATGATGTCAGTGTGGCCACCTCCGGAATACAGGCGATGACCGCCATCGGCAAGCAGAGACCGGATCTGATATTGCTCGACTACGAGATGCCGGTCTGTGACGGCAGACAGACATTAAAGATGATAAGAGCCGACAAAGAGCTTCAGGATATACCGGTGATATTCCTGACAGGCATCAGCGACAAGCCGCATGTTCAGGCTGTGTTAGAGCTGAAGCCCGCCGGATACCTTCTGAAGCCTGCCGTAAAAGAGGATCTGATCAAGGCAATTCAAAAAAGCATTTGATCAAACAGATCATCCGGCATTTCGAACCGTCCGGATCCGAGACAAAAGAGTAAAGGAGAATCGAAATGCATCAGTTCATCGAAGTGTCTCAGTGGATCATCACGTTCACAATCCTATTTGAGTTGTTTCTCGTATTTAAAAGGATCAGCAACAGGGTATACTGCCATCTGTACATTTTCTGCGTTTCCATGCTTGTAAGCTCGTACGGATATCTCCTGCATCTATATGCGACCTCAGCCAACGCTCTTTTTTTAACCTTCCTTTTTACATGTTCGGGAAGAGTGTTTGCCGTGGTCTGTTCATGGCGCTTTGTTCACAGCGTGTGTGACTATAATATCCCCGAGCCTTACAAATCCCTGGATTTTTTTATAGGCATAATCACACTGTTTGTCGTTACGACGACGGAAAAAACCGGACTTTTCTTTTCGAACATAGAGATGGAAACCGAGGGTGACTGGTACATTTTAAGATACGACAGGAGCATTGCGTATCTTATATGGGATCTGATCGTCCTGTTTGCGATCACCGTAATGCTCGCAAGACTCTTTATAACCCTCAAAAAGACTCGCGACCTCAACAAGCGAAAAATGTTCAGGCTGCTGCTTTTGGGAACCGCGGGCAATGTTCTGACCGCTCCTTTTGCGATGCTTCCGGTAGGAAAGTATTACGACTTTAACCAGGTGGGATTCTTTATAGCCTCGATCGTAATAGTCATTGCCATGCTCAAGTATAATCTCGGAGAGATCGAGCAATCCACTAAGGAATACATGTTCAACGAGCTCTCTTCAGGCGTGATCGCCATAGAAAAAGACAGAAGATCCGTATACTATAACAAGGTGGCACAGGATATATTTCCGGAGCTTGACACGAATTCTTATGATGTTTTAGAGAATATAGATTCTGCATTTAAATCAGGTGAGACCATTTCATTTCAGGACAAAACATATACGCCCGAGGAGAAAACTCTCGATAACGGGAACAGACTTTTCATCCTGAACGATTCCACAAAGCATTATCAGCACATAAAAGAAATAGAAGAACAAAAGCAGATATCGGAAAAAGCAAACAAGGCCAAGTCCGATTTTCTCACGAGCATGTCTCACGAGATCCGAACCCCTATCAATACCGTTCTCGGAATGGATGAGATGATACTTCGTACAAGCAGGGATGAAGAGATCAGAGAATATGCCACCGATATCAGAAGCGCAGGACACACTCTTCTCTCCATCATCGACGACATCCTGGACTTGAGCAAGATCGAGTCTGGCAAGATGGAGCTTATCCCGGGACCTTATGATACCGCAAATCTTATCAACGATGCCATAAACATGGTCAGATTCCATGCGAAAGAAAAGAAGCTCGGATTTGATGTATATGTATCTCCCGACACTCCCTCAAAGCTTATCGGAGACGATGTAAGGCTCAGACAGATCCTGACGAATCTCCTCTCGAATGCCGTCAAGTATACAGAGACCGGTTCCGTAGTCTTCCGTGTGGATGTAAAAGGCGAGGACAGCCGCATAGCTGACGGCTTTGTAACGCTTCACTTCGAGGTTGAGGATTCCGGTATCGGAATAAAGCCCAAAGATATGAACAGACTTTTTGACGATTTCGAAAGGCTTGATCAGCTCAAGAACAGGAACATAGAGGGAACCGGTCTCGGCTTATCGATCACCACCAAGCTCCTTAAAATGATGGATTCCGGGCTTCGTGTGTCAAGCGAATACGGCAAGGGTTCCGTTTTCTCGTTCGATCTTCGTCAGGAAATCGACGACGCCACCCCTGTAGGTGACTTCACAGGCAGCGTCAGGGAGACTTCAGCAAGCAGTGCCGGGTTTGAAAACTCTTTTTCTGCCCCTGATGCGAGAATCTTAGTTGTCGACGACAACGATCTGAACCGCAAGGTTTTTGCTTCGCTGCTCAGATCAACCCAAATGACGATCGTTGAGGCCGAGGACGGACAGGAAGCCGTAAACCTCGCCTCAAACGAACGCTTCGACATCATATTCATGGATCATATGATGCCCGGCTTAGACGGTGTGGAAGCCATGAAGCAGATCAAGGCACAAACAAAAGGTCCGTGCGCAGACACTCCGGTCATAGTGCTTACCGCAAATGCGATCGCAGGCGCAAAAGAAAAATACTTAGAGGACGGCTTCGACGGTTTTCTGTCAAAACCCGTTATATACGAAAAATTAGAAAAGGCCATAAAAGAATTCCTGCCCCCCGATAAGGTCAAGGAAGCTTTCACGGACTCCTCTCCTTCCGGGCACGATGAAAAAACCGCTGCGGATACGGACGACTTCCCTCCCATCTTCGGCGTTGACTGGAAGACTGCCCTGATGCGCCTTCAGAACAAAGAAATCCTCGATTCAGTCCTGTCGGATTTCGAGCTTTCCATAGACAAACAGGCTGAAAAGCTGCAGGGCTTCAAGGACAGACTTCCCGAGACCTTCGCCGATTACAGGATCCTAGTCCATGCACTAAAGAGCGCGTCCGCGTCAATCGGCAGCTTTACGCTTTCCGGCATGGCAGCGATCCTCGAAAAAGCCGCATCCGAGGAGGATGCAGACAGTATAGACCGCTTACATGATATATTCATCCGGGAGCTGAAAGGCTATAAGACCGAATTACGGGAATACCTGCATAAAGACGATACCACCGAAGCAGACAAGGAGGAAATAACGGACGAGATCCTGCATGTTCTGTTTGATATGCTCTCCTCTGCCATGGACGATATGGATATTGACGGAGCCGATGACGCGATGAACAAGCTGGCCTCCTACAAGCTGCCCGAAAGGATTTCAAAAGAATTCGATGCGCTGCAGCTCGCAGTGTTGCAGCTCGACCGGGACGCAGTGCTTGAGCTTATAGAAAAGCTTAAGTAGAGGCGCCGGAGCGCTCTCTTCATGACTTGTCAATCCCCGGAGCGACAAATATATGATATTCTAACAAAAAATGTGACTGATCAGTGATTATCATGCAGTATAATCACTTTGTCGAAAGGAAAAAACTGATATGATAATCTGTGATATATCAATAGAAAAAACCGAATTATATTACCACCTGGTTCCGGCGCGTGTACTGGGGCAGATTGACGGACAGACCGTATTTGGCCTGGCGGCCTATGACGAAAAGAGGGGAAACTATCCTGCGGCGGCCATGGCATTTTCGGTGACCGGGGACGCCATCGAAATACTCTGGTTTTACGTGGCGGAGGATTACCGCCGGCAAGGTGTGGGAAACCTGCTGCTTGGAGAGTTTTTTACGGTAACCGCGAGTATTCCTTATGAAAGCATTCATATCTCCGTTCCCGATATTCCGGGCGCGGAACAAACCTTGGTTTTCTTTACGGATTATACCTTCAGCTTTGAGCAGTCTCATGCTTTTGAGCTTCAGGAGTCCCTTGAAAAGCTCACAAGTCGCCGTCTGTCCAAAAGGACAACAGCACACGGTAAGGAGATAGTAAGGCTGTCATCCGTCATCAAACACAATGCCGTAAGCTTTTTGGAAGAATATATGGGATTTGATGCGGCACTGAAATTATATGCGGCAGCCGAAAAAAACATCAGCACCGTACACTTAAAAGATACGACTCCGGTCGGTGTATGCATCTTCGCTCCCCCGGAAGGAAATGTGCTGCAGCTTCTGGAATTGAAGGATATCTCCGATACCCGTGAGTTTAGTGTCCAGGAAATGCTCAGGGCTTCCTGCATAGAGATTCAACACACATACAAATTCAAGCCGGAAATATACTTCAAATGCGGAAACGGTTTCAACGGCGAACTGATTGATTTCCTGTGCCCGGATATACATCCGGTAAAGATATGGAAAGGCGTATACCACACGCCGAAAGCCCTTATTTGAAACAACTCCGTGATCACACATAGAAAGGAATGATGATTTTGAATAACGAAGAACAAGATATGCTGATCAGATATGCGGTAATGCCCATGCTTGAAGGCCTGGCAGATACCGCATCCGCACTTAAGCTTGATAACCTGTTGTCCTTGGATGCTGACGGACTTCCGTGCCTGAATGTGACCTACGAAGGCAACGACATCTGCTTTTCCTGGGCAGTACTCAGGACCGATCCGGATGCTTTCGAGGACGGAGATTTAAGCGCCGCAGAACTCCTGCTTTGCCTGAAATCCGTAACCGCAACCGAAGATGACCCGATGTGGGTACTTCCGAGGGAAGCTGCCGCTACACAGGAACAGCTTCTTGTCCTTTGCAGGATATATGAATCCGGCATATGGGCCGACCCCGATATGATACATGCAAATGACGGGAATCTTATGTTTGCACGTCCCTACATGAATGCAGTATATGAACTTTTATCCGAAGCGGAATACGGCACTTCTGCCCCGTTAGTAAGCGGAAATGAGTGCTTTTTATTCACAAAGGCTGCCGAGAACAGGCTGATGCTGCGTGCACTCAGGTTTGATAACGAATCCGACTGCACCCTTCTTATCATATCAAGTGTTTCCGAGGAAGGTAAACCCGAGGCGTGCCTGATCCCGGAATTCGGCGGAACGAAAAGCCCGAAGTACTACAGTGATCTGATCGACTTGTTTCTTGGTCAGTGCTTAAATATAGGTTGAGGTGAGCGCAGATGGATGAATTAGAATTATTAAAAGAAAAAGAACTGATAGCAGCTGCTCAAAAGACCGAGCAAAAAAAAGAGCTTAAGACCGAGAACGACCATATTAATTCCGAACAAAAGCTTACAAAAAAGAAAACGCTCGCGGTCAACCCGGCACCGGAAAATATAAAAAAGGAGTCTGTTGTGCGCTCATCCCTGAAACAGGATGAGTTTGCAAACCTCGGAGAGCAGGATGAGAATATGGTCTTCGGAGAAGCAAAGCTCTCACCGACGGCTGCTCTTCTTGCGGATTATCAGACATTGACAGAGAGAAGGAAGCGCTTCTTCTCCGACAGCTTCTCCATGGGACTCGTTAAGGACAGTATGGATGCGTTCCAAAGCCTCCTTCCGAAGAACGGCAAGCCGGATGCAAGACTTAAGCTCAGGCAGAAAATGGCATTGATCGAGGTAGCGGACGCCTGCAGAAGATATAAGAAGGACAAGTTCGCAAATAACGGCACCAAAGCAAAGAACAAAAGGCACGAGGCCGTGGAAGCTATCCTGACGCACGCTGAAGAGCTTTTAGCCGGTGAATACGGAAATGTGTCCGATGACTCGGTCATGCGCGCACAGCACGAAAAAGTCGAAGCTGTTGTAAACAGACTCGCCTCGGACAAATCTTCCGACGTCATCATATCGGAATATGCCTCTACCGCGTATGAGATGGAAAGCGTCATCAAGCCGGGTGCTGACTTCAGCACTTCAAAGCAAAAGATCATTTCCAAACAAAAGCACCTTCTTGCCAAGGTCGATGCATATTTAAAGAGTCATGCAAGCAACTCCGTGGAAGGAAGAAAAAACTACGAAAAACATCATACCCTACGTCGTCAGATAGAATGGGAGATTGATAAGATTTCGAAGATCACGGAGAACGACCTGATCAATACCGGCAGCCGCACACTTACCTGGGCGGATTTTGTGCGCGAAGAAAGCATTCTGCTCACAAAAAACAATGAAAACGAAGCCGTCACCGAACACAAGGAGAAGAAAACCTTCCACGAAAACGGTGAGATGAACATATGCGTATCCGCACTTGCAGCATCGCTCGGAGTAGATTTATATGCCCGGCACAGAAAAGCACAGCTTTCGGTCGAAAATGAAAAGAAAAACGGAAGCGTAAGCAGCGCTGTACCGGGTGCCGAGACTTACCGGTTCATAGTAGATCTTGCCAAGAGCAAAAACAAGGAGATAATTTACTCCGACCGCGCTCTGTTGGAATTAAACAGGATGGCACTCTTTGATTACCTCCTCGGCGTGGATCAAAGAACCCAGGATGATTTTCGATATGAGATAACAGAAGGTACATTTGAGGGGCGTGATGTGGTAAGGATCGATCACATATCAGCCGCACAGTCCACAGGCGCATTTTCCGATAAGAAGGCCGATCCCGAAAAGCCTTTTTCCCTGCCCGTTTATGACCGCGGATTCTCGGAGATGCTTGTTCATACACAGGCTGACGAATTGATCGTACAGGCACAGCGAAGCGGTATCACTCTCTCCGATGCACAGAAAGATGCATTTGCTTCAAGGCACGCGCACCTGCTGAATGTGTTGACAAAGGACATTGCGGAATACTCATTACTCTCAGAGGATGAGAAGAAAAAGACAGATCAGCAAACGAGGGTTGCCAAAGGTATCCGCAGACGCATCGACAACAAAGAGAATGCATTTCCGTACATCGAAAAGACCTTTGTGGCTGTCAGAGATCTGAAAAAAACCGTAGCAGAGAGGGACAGCGAAACCGATGCCGACTTGTTGCGCCTTAACCGGGTATCCGACGAAAAAAGCAAATCCCATCAGACTACCCGGGATCACAAGGCTTTCCTTGGCGAGGTCGCAGCTTTCCTGAAGGAAAAGTACGATAAGCTCAAGCTTCCGGAGAAGCTGAAAACGGATATGGATTCTTTGGCCGAAAACCTTAAGGAGTATGCCGATTTTCATCTGCTCGGACAGGATAACGAAAAAATAGACAATCAGATTATAAAGAGTTACGTGCCCGACCCGAGCAAGGCAGTCACGGAGGCTATGATCTATATCACGGACAGTAACGGAAAGAAGGTATTTTCACCGGATAAGGTGGAGCAACTGATCGCCTCCGGAACCTTAGCTTATCTGAGCAGTTCGAACGAGCTCAGGCAAGAAAACCGGCTGCTTTCACAGGTGATGTCAATGATCGGCTCCTGCCTTTCGCAGGCACAGGGACTCGCCGGGGATCAATCCTTACTATCCGAGGAAGAACGACTGGACATGATAGAGGACCTGACTGTTCTTTCATCACAGTTTAAATTCACTGCGGGCGAGCTGGAGATTCCGGCACCCGAGCCCGTACAGAACGCAAAGACAGTAAAAAAGAAATCCTCCTCACCGAAGTTCCGGGTGATCAACAGTACCGATCAGAATAATGATTTTTATTCGACCTCTCACGAATCAAGAGAAATTGTCGTACACGGAAAAAAAGCAACCAAGAAGGTAAACCGTCTTACGAAGCTGAAGATGACAGACGTAAAGTCATTGCCGCTTTTCGCACACGAACCATGTATGGAGGATGTGGCGCAGGGAGGACTCGGAGACTGTTATCTCCTTGCGGGACTTGCAGCCATAGTTGAAGCCGATCCTAGGCATATCACAGGGATGATGAAGGATAACGGTGACACCGTAACAGTACGCTTATATGACAAAAAACAAAAGCCGGTCTACGTTACTGTGGATAAAACTGTTCCCGACGAACTAAAGAAGGTCACGGTAGGCAAGGACTATATTCATGCAGGTTCACGTTATTCAAGGGGTGCGCTTTGGGTAATGATGATCGAAAAGGCTGTCTTGATATCCGGACTTATACAGGAGCACGACGATCTACAGCAATTAACCGCTGACAGTAAGACCGATGAAAAGGAACGTTTGAAGCTCGAACTGTTACAGGAGCTCGAGAAGAAATCCGCAAACGGAAAAAAGGCACGATCATATAATACCATCGCAGGTATGCCGGTCGCCACTGCATTTAAGCTCTTTATGGGCAAAAGTGATACATTTGTTGTTTCCAATGAGTTCGATATAGATATGGAGATTAAAAATGCTCAGATCTACAGCGGTGTCTCCAAGGAGGAAGCGCTGAAAAGATACTATCAGAAAAACACTCCTGTAGCCATGAAAAAGCTGAAAGAATATCTCGACAGCAAAAAACCGGTGGTAGCCGGAACCAAGAAGATAAATGACGGAGAGAGTGACGGACTCGCCGGAGAAAAAAGCCGCGGCGGTATGTATGGAAACCACGCTTATACAGTTCTCGGCATAGAACAGATCGGCGGAAAGGAATACGTGAAGCTCAGGAACCCCTGGGGCAGCGGAAGGATATTCTATGAGAAGCAAAAGGGAACAGATGTGATAATCCCCCGCAAATCCGCAACAGATGATACGGGACCTTTCTATGTCACAGCAGAACTGTTCGGTCAGCTCTTCGACGCTGTGGCAAGTATCTGACCGTAGCGCACAGTAACTAAAAAACGAGTAGGGAAACTGCGATCGTTCCCTGCTCGTTTTTTTAGTCGGTTATCAGGATTCCTTGCCCTTAATACCCCGGAACACCTGAGGTGCCTGACGCGTACCGAACAGTTTCTTTGCAAGCGCCGCAACCGCAACGTTGTGTCTGCGTATCAAAATCCGGTTCTCCAAAGGATATTTATTTAATGCTCTTCTGGCTGTAAATACCATCAGATTTACCAAGTCCATCCTGGAATCCGGGCCTATGGCATTCAGAAGCACCGGCATCAGCGTACCTGATGATAAGCGATGCACCAGGAGCATGCCGCTGATCCTGCCGTCCGTTATCACACAGGCGGAGGTGGTTTCATCGAACCAGCTCTTGTCTATATACTCCAGATCCTCTACCATTCCCTTTTTTCCGTTAAAAATACAGGTGGTAACTCCCTGCATGAACTGCAGCTCCATAAGGTCCTCTAAGGCTACCACATTGCTAGCAACCTTCTTTTTGAGAACCGAGATGGGTTTTAAGTCCTCCACGGTCAGCTCAATGTCGCGGCCCGTCCCCTGTGTAACATCAAACCCGTTTTCTTTCAAGGCTTCCACGGCCTCACCGGGAAGGTCGACCAGTTCAAAGTACGAGCTTGATACTTCATATTCCTTCGCCTGCACACCGTACTCGCTCAGCATATCCTTCAGTATTTTTTTACTGCCGTGTTTGATCAAATATATCTCCGAGCCTGTGGCCGCATCCTCGTCCAGGTTCTTATATTCCCAGATCATGGCACCCTTCAGGTCATCGGCTTCATCCACAGCAGCTATACCCCTGTAAAACTCGCGTCCGATACTCTCAGCCACATCAGGGTCAAGTTGCCCGTCATAAGTCGAGACATTATCCGAATTAAGCGCTTTTATCTCCATAGATTTCTCCTAAAACTCCGCTTCATATATCTGACGTACATCAGTCTCCGGAAGGAACCTTTTTGCAAGTGCCGCCGACTCCTCCGTTACGGCGTCAAAATATATGAACTTATCTTTGTAATTCTTTCGAACCTCCCTGTGAGCCGCTTTCATGATAGACAAAAGCGCCTTACTGTTGTCGGAATACAGGAAAGATAATTCCAGATCACCTGCCGCATCTTTTTGTACAAGCATAAAGGAAAGAATCACTCCGTTTTCTTCCACTGCAAAGCATAGTTTCTTTTCAAGTCTTTCTTCAAACCTCATCGGATCGGTTATGGTCAGGAATTCAGTGGCCTCGTGCATCATATAACTCTGTGACCTTGGCTTCATATCCGAGAAATAAATCGGAACATACGGCATGTCGGCCTTTTCCTTCATAGCCGGAGAATCCAGAAAATCCTCTGCCTTAAATAAATAACGGTCATGGGAATAATTGATGTCTACCAAAAGATCCGGGTTCCTGATCGAGAGGAAGAATTCGTAAAGCCCGCTATCCACAGATGTGTCAATTCTCGCAATTATCGGGCACACGCCCACCTCACTCACCAGGCGCTTTATCTCGGTGATCAGACCTGTTCCAACCTTCTTAAGACGTCTTTCGGGCGCAACATAGAGCCAGTCCACATCATACTGGTTCCCACCGTAGGAAACCGAAACCGCACCGCAGACAGTACCGTCATCCTCGTAAGCAACCAGAGATATCTCGCCGCCGTCGCTTATATACTCCGGCAGGACAGTCTTAAACTCATCCTTATTATCATTATTTACTCTGATATAATTCATGATCTGCGATTACCCCTTCATTAAATTATGAAATTTGTTATAAGCCTCTTCGTACAAGTCTATCATGGTTTCTGCGAAATCCACATTTTCCAGGCCCGTCGTGTTCCCACTCATGGATTCAATCATAGTATTGGCATCCAATGTGACATGATGAGTAGAAGTTGCATACATTATCAATATACTATGATATTGTCTGTACATATCCTGACAGGCATCTAACTCCGGGTGTGACTGCATAAAGTCATTCATAAACGGCATGGTTTTATAGGTTCCCTCCAATGCCAATACTTTTAAAAGACGCGGCCAAAGCACATCCGTGTTCGCAAGGAGCTTATCAAATGCTTCACAACGCGGCATCTTCATGTCTTTCTTTTCTTTATGCCTTTCTTTCTGCAGAGGCTCAAGAATCTGCTTCCTCAACTCTTCCGGTGAAAGCGTCTCATACTGTCCTTTAAAATACTTAGGTATCTCCTCCTCAAGCATTTTCATTATTTCCTGCTGCGCTTTATCCTTAGTTTCGTTTTGTTTGGTCGGTAAATGATATTCCCGCAATCTGTTCAGATAATTTAAGTTCCATTCATGCGCAGCCGCATCCTCCTTACTTATGGGATTCCAGTTTGCATCAAAATGAACCAGGCGAAGCATAGAACCGCAAACACGGGTAATATCAAAATTGGTGCCGAGTCGATCAAACACCGGTTTATACAATCCAAGGTACTCCGGACATTTTAACATCCTCGAGGTTTTAACCATGTCACTATAGACTCCATAGGATTCCTCATTAAAGTCAGATCTGCGCGCCCGCTTAAAAGCTTCCTCCTTCGTTATGGGCTTTTCGGCTTCAAGTGCCTTGGTAATCTCCGGATAAAGCTTCTCATACTCATCAATATAGCCCGAAAGCGACTCCCTCTCTTCTTTTCTGGCTTTTTTTATGTCGTCAGCGTCTCCTTCATTTAAAAATCTGTCACCTTTATGAATCGAATAAAAACTGCCTTGATGAATATTGTGGAGTATCCTCAACTCTTCTATTAGCAAGGTAACAAACTGGACGGAAGCATCAAACTTCGCCTTCAATACCCTGTCTGCTTCGAAATACTCTTTTGCAAAAGGTTCTAAGGGACGTACATTATCTATGTGAAGCGACAGACATATAAGTGAATAGTACTTACACATATCCTTCTTCAAATAGTAAACCGCGCCGTTTTTCCTAAGCTCACTCGGTGTAGGCATCTCGATATCCTTAATTCTCTTAAAGGCTTGGGCGATCATTCGCCTTCGCTCGTCACCCTTATTCTTATCGCAGAGGGTTTCAACCCACTTATGGTTCCACTGATCTTTCCGCATTTCCTCCTTGTTTATGGGATTCCCGTTTTTATCCCGTTTTACATAATCCAATCCAAAAGCAACTACATCCGGTCTTGGATCATTCTTCACTCCGAACACTTCCTCGGAACGCCTGTATACTTCCATATATTTATGCCTTTGAGCCTCCTTGCTGAGGGATTGCAGCACCAGTGACAGTTTTACATCCTCATCCTTGACATAAGGGTTTTCCGATTCCTTTTTTATCTTATTTATAAGCGCCTGATCATTTACCCCCAAAGAATCCTTCCATTCGGCATCAATCTTTGGCTTGCTCTTCTTCAGGGCTGTCTGTGCATCCGCAATTTCCTTCAACAGACCTTCCTGAATCTTTGTAAAATCATCTCTGCTTGCCTTATCCTGAAGGTTTCTGGCCTGATCATAAAGAATGGAGAGGCATGACAGCTTAGCCTTCGCTATGCGGTAAGCTTCATTCTGACTGTCGGTAGCTTTTGCCTTTGCGGCGTTGATCATGCCTTCCATGCGTGCGCGCATTATATCATTGTGAGCAAGGTAAATCTCTATGGCCGGAAGGGGCTCGCCTCCGTTTCGATTCTCTCTTTTTCTCAGTTCCAATTCCAGATTCTTTGCTTTCCTGAAGCTTTTTGCAGCATCCTTCGCTCTTGCTTTACGCTTTCTGGCGTTTCGGTTGGTATACTTTTTTGCGTAAATATTCAGTTCTTTGTTCTCATCACTTCCGAGTGATGTATAACGCTCGACCTTAGCGTTTAAGTAATTATGATCCTTGAAATAGTACTCGGTGCGCTCCGCAAAGCTTGTCTGCTCCATGCGCTCCCTCAATATATCATCTACATAAGCTGCGGAAGCAACACCCATGCCTTCATTTCCGATGCTTTTTTTCTTCTGTCCGTCATACAAGGCATTCAGGGCCTCCTTCATGGCCTCCTGCCTTTCCTCATCGGTCATTTCCACATTAATGAATTGCGCCTGATTTAGCTCCTCTTCTATTTCGAAGTCAAACTTCGGCTCTGCGTCGGGCTGACCCGCTTCATTCTTTTCGCCAATTCTTTTCTTTTCAACATAATCCTCAAAACTGCCCATATAGAACCTTCCTTTCCACTAAAACCGTCACTATATGCCAAAATTCGTCCCGTCAAATAATATCTGCATAGTCATACAATTATATCATATAACACCTGTGCATACAATAAAAATGAGATTTACAGCCACGTATACCATGTCCTTTGGTCATGTCAGTCTCTTCCTGATCCGCAGGATGTTTTTCCCGTCTTCATGTATATATGCAACCTCGTCCATCAACTGCCTGATCATATAGATCCCAAGTCCGCCCTCACGCTCCTCAAGCGCTTCCGGGGATGTGTCGGCCTCCTCCTTTTCCAAAGGATTGAAGGGAACTCCCGAGTCTGCAAAAGTGATCACAAGCTCCGGCGGATCCTCCGTCATTTCGGCACAGATTTCCACATCACCTGTCTTCGGTGAATATGCATAGCTCACTATATTTACAAATATCTCCTCTATGGCAAGCTCCAGCTGCATGCTCGTCTCATCATCAGGCTCATGTCCCTCAATCGTCTCCATTACAAAGTCCATGATCTCATTCAGTTTTTCTTCTTCCGCAGGCACAATCAGGCTTTTCATTCCTATCTCCCAATTCAGATCACGAGGCAATTATGCGTTACTTCAGGGACAAGAGAGCCGTAATACCGGTCATCTCGAAGATACTCATTACCTGATCGGATACATTTACAGTCTCCATCTTTCCTTCCTTTGCCTTAAGTATTTTGTAAAGCTGACGGATTGCGCGGATACCGGCGCTTGAACAGTATGTTAGCTCCTTCATGTTCAGCGTTATCTTATCAAAACGGTTCGCAGCATCCTCAAATACTGCGCTCGCATCCCTTGCCGTAGATGTGTCCAAACGTCCTTCGATAAGCAGCTCCGCTTCATTTCCCTTTTCAACGATCTCTATTTGCATAATAATCTATCCTTCCTTTCTCAGATTCCATATATGTTTTCCGTTGAACATGCTCTTCTCTTACCTGATAAAAGTTTATGCGGTCTCCCTGCACACACATAAGAAGGTAGCATCATCCGTCAGCTTTTTGTCACCCACAAATTCAAGCATACCATCCTGCAATGCTCCTACCAGATCCTCGGCATTTACATCCTGATTCTCTTTGAGCACTTCACCCATCATCTCGCGCGTAAATCCTGCCTTTATCGCGCCGTCCGTATACAGCAAGAGCTTGTCCCCCGGTTCCAGATGCAGCTCATAGCTTTCATAAGTCATATTCTCGATCACGGCCATCAGGTAAGAGCAGACATCATTTTCACAGTCACCCACTCCGTCTTTGTTTGCTATGATTGGTGGCTCATGCCCGGCATTTACCGCTGTGATATTGCCTGTGGATATCTCATACACGCCGAACCAGGCAGACAGGCACAGCATGCTCTCGTTCGTCGCGGCCAGACGATTGTTGACGGTTTCTATCAGCTCTGCCGGTGTTAATCCCATGGAAAGCTCCGCCATCATATAAAGCTTAAATGCGATCATATAAAGCGCCGCCGCACTTCCGCCGTCGAATATATCCGCAACGACCAAACCGATATGATCCGTATCTATACGAAAGAAATCGAAAAAATCGCCTCCGACCTTCGCCAGGCTGATCTGATCCGCATATACATCCACCTCGGGAATATCCGGAAATGTCGGATAAGTATCCGGCATAAGATGATATTTCAAAGATGCCGTTATAGCCAGCTGCCTCTTTAAGCTGTTCACTTCCTCCGTCAGTTCCCTGATTCGTTCTTCGTAATCCATATATACCTCCTGTCACCTACCACAGATATCCGACCTGACCCGGATACCCTTAACACTATAATATCACATTCCAAATGCGCTCTTTACATCCTCCACATCTCCCTTGCCCTCGGAGATACGGAGCATCATATCAGTCCACTGGTCGCAGACGGCGATAGCGTTGCCTGTGGCTATATTTACGGTTTCAAAAAGTGTATCCTTATCCATATCAAGCGCATAAGGTACCGTGAGCTTATAAGAAAAGAATGCACCGTCAGCGCTCACGCCGAAAGATCCAAGCATAAGGTGAAAATCAAGCACAGCTACAGCCTCGTAGAGTTTGCCGAGATAAGCCTGTTCAAGCTCCTCCGACAGTGTGATAACACAGTTGAAGTATCCCACCTTATCATTTTCCGTCGCAAGCGGGGTGAAATAAAACTCGCCCAAAACCTCATCACTCGCAGCTCCGAGCTGATACAGATCCACGGTAAGTATCTCCGGGCCGTTCTCCACTGCCTCGGATACAAGTATCTCGGCAGGAACCTCTGCTGTTGCAAGCTCCTCGTTCATCCTCTCCAAAACCTCATGTCTGTCCTTCGCTATCTTATCCTTATCCGGCTTAAAATCCTCCGTCATATTATCTTCCTCCAATCTATATATACTGTGTACACCACCGATCTCATCTTCCGCTTATCGCTTTTCGGAGCGCAAGAAGAGGAGGCTTGCGCTTGTTTTCCTCTCCTGCCCTGTATTTTAATCCAAGGCCCTTCACCATCTCTATGTATGGCGCTCTCTCCTCGTCCGTCAGGTTCTCTGCAAAAAGCTTGTTGTATATCTTCTGCGCGGAGATCAAAGAGAAGTGGTCACAGGCCGACCTGACATCAACAAAGCCAAGAGAAGACGCAACCTTTCTTCTTAGCTGATCAAGAAAGGCGTCATTGTCATTTATGACTATTCCGCGCTTTTCAATCTCCGGCCTTACCTTCTTTACTATCTCGTCCATCTGCATGAACTTATCAAAGTAAGCGTTGTCTGTCTTTTTCGCATATATACCGTCCACAATGCCGGCCGCTAAAGTAATGGCTACTCCAAGCACCGTGAACACGATCCCGACTCCCGTAACCGATGCGGTAGCAACACCGGCCAGTCCCACGGCTCCGGCTCCGGCAAGCATAGCTCCCGAAGCGAATTTTCTGTCCTGGTTCTTCACGGAGAACTTCATGACCGCGTCCTCGTGATTTGCCTGCTTCTTAAGCTTCTTTTTCTCTTCCTCCGAAAGGTTCGGATCACTCAGCTTCCTTTCACGGATAGTCTTTAATGCACTCCATGCACTGACTGTGTGTGAAGTCTCCGACATCGAGCCGCCCATCTTGACGAGGCCTACCGTAGCGGTTATCAGCGAGGTTGCTCCTGTCATTGCCGTACTTGTTGTGGCAAGAACCGATGCGGATTCCACGCCATTCTTTATAACATCGACAGTTTCAATTATGCCGGTTGCTAAGTCTCCGAGTTCGGATATGGCACTCAATGTCTCTTCGGCGAGCTTCGCATCGGAGTCCGTATAATCCTTATATTCCTCATACAGATTGTAAAGGGTAAGGAAACCGGATATAGCCTTTCCCAACGAACCTACACTTCCCTGGGCTATATTCGCATTTAATATCTGCATATCGCTTAAGCCCCAGGTCATTTTACTGAAACCGAGGGAGCTCTTTTCGACGCCCATGATTCCGAGTTCTCCGACTTCTAAGGCAACATCTGCATTGGAGTACTCCCGGGTTTCGGCTTGCCTTGACTCTTCAAACTCTCTCTTAACCTGAAGGTCAGCATCAACCAGAATCTTTATCTTCTCATTTGCCTGTTCAGCCAGCTGACTTATCTGCGCCTCATAGGCAGGTCTTTCACTCTTTTTCGCAGCCGCCGCTTCCTTCTTAAGCTTCTGAAGCTTTATCAGGATCCGGGTAGTATCCGCAAGCTTCATCTGACGAACTGCCACAGCCGAACCCGCATTTTCCGTTGTCTTCTCCTTGCTCTGTTTTGCTTCCTCCGACAGGAGCTTTCCGCTCGAGTTGATCATCCTTCGGGATTTGTTGGCTATATCCATAGCCTCGGAAACCTTATGATAATACACATAACCCGAGGTCATATGACTCTTAACTTTAAAACGCGACGCAAGCATCTGTTTCTTAAACCCCGCAAGCGTAGGCACATAGAGCTGCGACTCACCTATGTCCATAGCGTTATAGCCCTTGCGTTTTCTGGTCTCTATCATATAGTATATGAGCAGTCTCTCCCTCTTTGACCTCGAGAAGAGCTCATTTATCATGTCCGCATTGCCGGCCTTAAAAAACGAGAACATCTTTCCGGCAAGTCCGCCGTTGTTCCAGTTTCTCAAAAACCACCTGTCTATCTCATCTATAGCCTTAAGCTGCTCCGGTGATAAGGTCTCGTCATACTTTTCATCCGTAACCTCACCCTCTGCGGTGCCGGTTCTCTCGGCGTTCTTCATGGCATTTTCACGGATAAACTCCTCGGTCTTGTCGGCCTGGATATCCTTATCCACATGGTCGGTCATCCATGAGAGCACGCGCTCCTCCCTTAAGAGCTCGTCTATCTCCGCAAACATACGCTTCATTTCGTCACTCATGTCATCCCGGTGCAAGATCTTATACTCGTTGATATCCGCTTCGTAATACTTATACTGTGCAAGACGTTTTTTTATCTTCCGGAGCGGAGTATCAAAATAGCTCTGCCCTATAATGGCATTCATCTGTTCAAAGCTGGCTCTGAAATCCTTTATCCTGGAGTTAAGACTCTTCTTCTCCTTCTTGGTTTTTTCCGGTGCGGCAATTTTTTCCTTTTGGGTAGTCTGTGCGTCCTGAACCGGCGCAGCCGTCTCCTGATCATAAGAACCTACGGAGCTTCCAAGCTCGGCTACGATATTCTGAAAATACTTTGTCAGCCCGGCCACATATGCTTTTTTCTTCTTGCCCTTAACCGTGAGCCTCGGCCTTGTATGAGATGCATTGTAGCCGCGCACGGCTTCATTAACCCGAAAAATGGCTGCAACACAGGCAGAAAGCCCTTTCTTGCCTGTAGTCTTATTCCTGTACTCGTCGATCTGCTTATGAAGATTGACAAGGGAATTCTTCACCTCAATGTAGGTATCGGAGCCGCCGGAGTCAAGCTCATTTAAGTCATCCGCGCATGAAAGCAGGTTCATCTTGTTATAGAAATGAAGTATACGATCCGAGATTGAAGCCTCCGTCTTCTCCTCAAGTGCCCGGACATCCTTTTCCTCTTTTTTGCTTACCCCTGTCTTCTCCTTATTCTTTGCCAGGCTTGTGAGTGTTGCCATAGAGGGTGACATGACCGCTTTATTTGCTTCCATTTCAACCTGAAGCGGTTCTTTCTTTTCAGTCTCCTGAAGCTGCGTCTCACTGCTGTCAACGGTCAGACGGTCTCCTTCCACCATGTCCATCTGTTCTGCGACAGACTGCTTTCCCGCATGCTCCTCAAGTCCGGCCTCTTTGCTTTCCTGAAGCCCCGCGGATACGTGAAGGTCTTCCTGAACCTCTGTATACTTTTGCCGATCACCCTGTTCCTTTTTTTGTACTTTTTTTGTGAACTGCTCTTCCATCTTACACCTCACATCAGATCACAGATATCTGATCCATTCGACTGCATAACACATACCATCCGGCTCTCCCATCAGGTCGGTGATATAGTTATCATTTTCGCCGTTTGCATTCATCACATATATTCTTTTGCACCCGTTCGCAAGCAGACTTTCGATGCTGTGTAAAATAAGCATAAGCTTTGCAAGCTTTTCCTTACTGCCACCGGATCCGCCATCCGGATAGTAAAGCTCAAGCACTGCCCGGAAGGTGCGGATAACCTGCACATAAACTGCAGCTTTGATCTCTCCTTCTTCGAGATAAAATCTCGAGTGCTTAAGATCATAGATGTCAAGCCCTGATGAAACGCCTTCGCTGTTGATCCTTTTTCTCCACCTTACAATAAGAGGATCGTTCGGATCCGAAAACTCCTTTACAGGCAGACTGCCGTAAACCTTCAGCACATGCTTAAGCTTCTTATTTTCGGACAGGTGCTTTGCATCATAAAAATCTATCCTCTCGCCATCGCCGGCCTTTACAAAACCGCATAACTCACAGAACGGTCTGTTGATAGCAAGGAACTCGGGATTGGTCCCGAGTTCCTTGTAGTATATACTTCGTGCACCGGCAGACGCAGCATCGGCAAATGCGTGTTCCAAAAGCCTGCTGCCCACCTTCATCCTCCTGTACTCCGGCTTCACGTACAGAGCCTGAAGCTGCAACATGTCAGTCGATCGGTCCATCGCAGACAGACAAAGATACGCGCACCAGGTATCCGCCTCGGTATCGACAGCGGCGTAAACCCAGTTCTTCACTAAAAGAAGCCGTGCGCGCACCTCTTCGGGAAGCAGTGTTTTTTCCGCATCTATTACCCTTTTATATTCAAATGACATGTTACTTTCTCTCCATGCCCCACATGTATTTCTCGTTTATATTATTCTGTTTGAGCTGCTTAAGTCCATCCTCCGGCTCAATCTCCGCATCTCCTTGCGCTATAGCGATCCCTCTGTCCTGCGGTCGCTTCTCGGCATGTATGATGACCGACTCGGTGACAAGCTCGTATCCCTTGTTCATCAGCCGCCGCAAAAGAGGCACAACTGCCGCGTTCATAGTCAGCATAGAAATACGCGGGTATTCATCCTTGAGCTTATATTCGATTATACTTTCCACAAACTCCTGACATACTGCCAGTGTATACTGCGGATTTTTTGACGAGAAGCCCATAAGAAGCTCCACAAGGATCTCGCCATCCTCGTGTGAAGCAAGAAGGATTGCCCTCGGGTTGTACTTATCATCATAGGTTACGGCGCTGATCCTCTCGTCTAATCTGTCAAATGTATCTTTGCCTACCGGAAAATGATGCTGTTCGAGAAAATCCTTTACCTCTTCCTTCTGAAAGGTCATCATATCAAAAAATGTAACAGTCTCCATATTCGGGAACTTCATACGAAGCGACTTTTCTACCCCCGTGGAGCCAAGCAGTTCACTTGTCGAAACCGAAATGATACTGTCTGTTTCCTTAAGCTCAAAGCCCGCTTCCTGAAAAAGCGTATATACAGCCTGCTCCGACTTCCTGAAATCATAGACCAAAAGGTCCTTTCCCTGCCTCAGGCTTTCAGTCTCACAGGCATCAAGAAGCACCTTTCCGTCTGCCGGGACCGCAAACGAAAGCTTCATAAGCCTGACATATTTATCCCTGACCCTGAGCGTGGCACGATTGCCCTTATCATCGCACAGGCAGATATCCTCATTCTCCATAACCGTCTTTTGCATAAATCTTCTCCTCTTCACGCGCCCGTTCCGATCTACAGGCGGTTATTTCCGTTCACGCAAAATAGCCCGTTAAACTATAATATTATACCATTTGAGCTTTTTCTTCACAAGAAAAACCTGATCCCTTCCTATCTGCAATCCCCTGACCTTTTCACTTTATGACCTCAATTTCGTCAAGGTTATCCCTCTTGCAAATCTCCGGACTCGTTTTCTGTTGATCCGGGGGAACAGCATGTGCAGGAATTCATCCTCCTGCTCGCTCCTCACGGGAATCTCAAGTATAGTCTTGCCCCTATAGTACAGGTGAGCCATTGAGACGGCATCGCAGATCACCCGGTACATCAGATCGTAAGCCACTTCATCCGTACCGCCGAAATAATGCAGGATAAGTCTGCCGGAAGGCATCCTTCGAAAGAGGGCAAACGCATCGTACCCCTTCTTCCCTCTGTGCACTATACTGATCTCTTTTTCCAGATCCTCCCACGGCAAAAGCAGGATTTCACTGATTCCCTTTATGTACACATCCCGGGAACTCTGAGCGAGAGTCCGTTTAAGCTTCATGTCCTCCGCCTCCGCAAGCGGAAGATCGTCCGGATAGCTGTCCGGGATCTTCCCCAGCCATTTTTTCGCAGTACCGAGTGACACAATGTAGGTGTCGCTCTCCATCGGTTCACACATATAGCCGAAGGCTGTAAGGAACCGCTCCACATCCGGCAGCCCGCTTTCAGGCAGATCGACAAGGACGCTCTCAACATCCATTTCCCGAAGGTTTTTAAAAAGCTCTTCCATCAGACTTCTGCCTACACCCTGTCTCCTATAGTTCTCTGCCACACATATCCGATCTATGACCGCGTAACCTTCATCCTGCCCGTCACGCTCGACCACATGAAAGCACAAAAGACCGACCGCAATAAACTCGGGACGCCCGCCTTCCACCGCGCCTATCCCGTAGTGTAAGGGAAACGACATCTCATAGAAGTTGTCCTCCGATCCGAGAGAACCGAAGAAACACATATTCTGTTTGTTGATCGCGGTCAGCTCCATATTCTTCTCCCTACAGTTCCTCCTGTCTGCTGCCGACATAAACCGGTATACCGAACCCTCTGGGAAGCAGCTTTTCCGCAAGCATCAGCACCTGTTCGTTATGTCTGTCAAAGGTCACCTTCCTGTCCGGACTGTATTTTTCTTCCATCGCACTCACGAAGCGGTATATCAGCATGGGCAGCAAAGACTTGTCGTTGCTGTCTAAGCTGACCATAAGCTGTACCGTGATCAGCCCCGAAGGCTTTTTGTGAAATAAAAACAAGCCATTTACGCCATTCTCCCCCGTTGAAACTGTCGAAACGTCCATCTCAAACCATTGGATGTACAGATCGCCCAGATCATCGCAAAGCCCCGTTCTGCCCTTCATCAGACACTTGGCGATTCCGTCCCGGAACATGCGGGGCGGGATCTCCTTTAACGTTTTTACAGAGCCCGGTATCTTCTTCCCCCTCATCTTTTTCATAAACGCCGAATCGGAAAGCTCGGAAAGCTTTACGGTGATCAGGTTGCTCTCGGAAAGCCTCATGTCAAAGCCCGCTTCCTTGAGCAAAGCCTTTAACTCCTTGCCATCCTTGACCGGGATCACCACCTTCGAGGTCACAACCTCATTTTCGAGTGCCATCACCCGATATACGTCTATCATCCGGGTAAACGCTTCGGGATCGTCGGCCCGGATCCACTCGATCAGACTTTCGTTGTCCGCATCGAGCTCCAGATTTTTGTATTGCCACAGCATAGTCGCCTTCACCTTCCCGAAGTCATCAACCGCAGCCAGGCCAAAGTAATTGGTGCGCTCTATATTTTCCGTCATGTCCTCATCTATGTATTCGGTGAACAGACTTATATTTTCATCCGTAAGCTCTGTGATCACATACATCCTTTACTGCCTCCTCCGATCAATACCCTTAAGACGTTCCGCTTAAAGTCGCATTCATACTCCCTAACCTGTACCCCTTCAGATCAAGAGCGACAAACAGAAAGCCAATCTCCTTAAACTTTTCATAGACAGCTTCCCTGATCCCGTCGGCCGCGATCTTGGGAATGTCTGCAGGCGGAACTTCGATCCTCGCCATGTTCCCGTGCATCCGCACACGCTCTTCAAAGAATCCGAGCTCGATCAAAAACTGCTCGGCCCTATCGATCATGTGCAGCTTTTCCTCGGTAATCTCCTCGCCATATACAAATCTCGACGCGAGGCAGGCATATGCAGGTTTGCTCCAGGCCGAAAGTCCCATGGCTTTAGCGATAAGCCGGATATCCGATTTTGTAAGTCTGACCTCACGAAGAGGACTCTTTACGGAAAGTTCTTCCACAGCCCGAAGGCCCGGTCGATAGTCTCCGATATCATCCATGTTAGAGCCTTCCGCTATATACTTGATGCCGTTTGTCTCTGCAATCCTGCTGATCTCGGTAAATATACCGCGCTTGCAGAAATAGCAGCGGTCGGGGCTGTTATGTCTGAAGCTCTCCTCTTTTAATACATCCGTCTTGCAGAGTATGTGACGGATCCCCCTTTCCTTACAGAAAGCCACCGCTTCCTTCACTTCCCTTTCCGGAACGGAAGCATCCGATTCGGTTACCGCGATCATACGATCCCCCAACACATCATGTGCCACAGCCGCGAGAAGAGATGAATCCACTCCGCCCGAGAAACCAACCGCAAGCGACCCCAAACCTGCTATGTATTCCTTCAGGCGATCGAGCTTTATTTGAAGTTCTTCTGACAAATTCTCTGTATTTTCAGGCATTGTATTCCTCCGGACGTATATGCAATACGCTATCCTTTTTTTTTCTGAAGTAGATTTTACCTCAAATACAGACTGTTTTCAACGTTAACGTGTGCGTTATCCCAGCGCTACATCCAAAGCCATCATCAGTGTAAACCCAACAGCAAACATAACAACTCCGATATTCGAGTGCTCTCCCTCCGACATCTCCGGTATCAATTCCTCTACTACCACATAAAGCATGGCGCCTGCCGCAAAGCTTAAAAGATACGGCATAGCCGGCACTATGAATCCGACTGCCAGGATTGTAAGCAGTCCGAAAACCGGCTCTACTGCCCCGGATAATACACCATATACAAAAGCTTTCCTTTTACTCTTCCCCTCCGCTGCAAGCGGCATGGAAATAATCGCTCCTTCGGGAAAATTCTGTATGGCAATACCGTTCTATGCTCCTGCTCATTTTATTCTTCATCAGGAAAACACATGCAGCACCAAGGCTTGTTCCGAGAAACGGAATCATTAACCCTATCATAATATTACCACTCATATGATCACCGCCTTTTTATTGCTTTGGTTAGTTATAACTAACTCAAGAGCCATAATATATTCCATTTAGCTGACTTCGTCAAGTGGTATGTCGTATCATTTCAACGAACTTTTTCCGAGCCGGAACCAATTTCATCATTCTACTTTTCCTTTATCTCGATACGATCAAGGATGCCCTGAACTCCGACATTTTGATGTGTCAGATACATTCTGTTTACATCCTCAATAAGGGTTTTGTCAGCCCCCGTTTTCTTCTGTATTCTGTCAATCGAAAAGCCCTTATCGATATACTTCATGATGCGCTCAACCGTGGTAAACAAGTCGCCTTTCTTTATTTCAGCTTTCGATGTATCATCCAACACTGCGGTTTTGGCATGTCCGTAGTAAACCATCTTCGGTTTCAATGCCAGCAAGAGCTTCCAGCTGTCATCGATCTTCGTTTCCTTATGTATTTCCAATTCATAGAGAGGATTCAGATCCCCCACAAAAAGCATACCCTCATCAAGCCATAAAGAAATGCTGTCATCACTGTGTCCCGGCGTATGAAACACTTCTCCCTCAATGCCGATGCTACGGAGAAATCCGCGACTCTCCGCAGTCGAAACGACCTTAATCCTTTCATCCTCGATCGGAATAAAGCGGTTCTTCGCTTCCTTCGCAAATACGGGATCCGCCGTATGAACATAAGGTAGCTGAATATCCATCACCACGATCGTCGCACCGAGATTCGCTATTTCCTGCGCGATTCCCATGTGATCCGGGTGAAAGTGCGATATCAGGAGATAATCAATATCCTGCACGGGCATATGGAGCTCTCCCATGCATTTACAAAACGCGGGCATTGTTCCCGCCCAACCGGTATCAAACAACAGCTTTCCCTTATCACTCTCTATCAGATATGTATTTGTATTTGAATACTTTAATTCATGTATTACCATACTATGAATACTCCCGTTTATCTTCATCATGTTCATCATTCTTCCGGCTTAACGGTAAGTACCACATCAAGCCCCGGTTCTGTATTAAACAACTTGTTAAAAAACGACATTATTTCCCCCTAAATTCGTACCCTTGTACCTCTATGACCTCTATGATCCTATCTTAGCAAATTTGGTGTCCCAATGTTATATGCTATTCCGTAAGTATTCCTTCAGATAAGCCACCGAAAAATCAACTATCCCTCGTCTGGTTTGTTCTATTACTCCTGCATCGATCAATCGCCTTTTATACAACTGCGCATAGGCGCTGCTAACCTTCATTCGCTCTGCAACTTTTGAAATAGAGCTCGGCCCGTCGTCCTCTGACATCGCAGTCAGGAATTCAATATCCTTACCGGAGAGTTCATTTAATGTCGTCATTCCTATGTCATTTACAAAATCCTTTTTCGCATCGGCAAGTGCGCTTTCATAATCCTCTGTGCTTAACGTCCCGCTTTCATCACTATAGATCATTATATAATGCCCTACAAGCTGCATCAGATACGGAGATCCGTTTGTAAAAGTCGCGGCTCTTCTTATTTGTTCATTCGAAATCTTTATTGCTGAGCGATTGAATATCTCTTTATAATATGCAAAGATTTCACTTTCTTCAATGGGAGACAAATCCATCTTTCTTGCTCTGTTTAAGAAAGTTAACACCTTATTATTCAGTGTAGAGGAAATCGCTCCCGGAAGCCCCGCCATTACAATAGCTATATTCCCTCCTTCACCTACAATTTCCTGATAAGCGATGATAAGCTGTTTTAATGCTTCATTGTTGGCTTGTACTTCGTCCACAAGAAGCATAACCCCCATTCCCTTTTTGCTGAATTCTTTGCATAACTCCGATAAACGAAATGCAAAGCTTCTTTGCTCCTCTTTTTTTCCCTGCACCTGATAACCGGCACCAAAACCGAGTATGCTGATATTCCCGCCTGTGAGCTCATGTTTTTCTTTTGAAAGGTATTTTTCACCCGAATATACCAGCTTTTCGAGGATTCTGTTTGTCAACTCAGGAGATGTGACCGTCGGAGAAGCAACAATATATCCATTTTGACCGGCTATGTCAGCCATTTCAAGGAGCATTACTGTTTTTCCATATCCCCTTTGACCTAAAAGCAATATCGAACGCTCTCTGCTTCCCGGCCTCGTCTCCAAAGCATTTTTGAATTCATTTATATATTTGTTTCGACCGATCAGGTTTTGCGGTCTGTTCCCGAATGAGGGATCAAAATAATCATCTCTCACGGCAATCACCTTCTTATTTATTATATTGCATTTTATTTATTTTATTGCATTTTATTTATTTTATTGCATTTTATTTATTTTATTGCATTATGTCAATCATTTTCGGATGCAAATCCCGTTTCGGTTCGAA
>ONVB01000256.1 GCA_900321145.1 uncultured Eubacteriales bacterium
AGATTCTTCGCTGTGCTCGGAAAGACACGATTATTTGTCATTCTGAGTGAGCGAAGCGATACGAAGAATCTTATGAAGGAGAATAAAAATGGCAAGAAAGAAGATTATCGCAGGTAACTGGAAGATGAACATGACTCCGTCAGAGGCTGTAAAGCTTGTTGATGAGTTAAAGGATTTGGTAAAGAATGATGCGGTAGACGTTGTATACTGCGTGCCGGCTATAGATATAGTTCCTGTTGTTGAGGCTGTTAAGGGCTCAAATGTACAGGTAGGTGCCGAGAATATGTATGTGGAGGACAAGGGTGCTTACACAGGTGAGATATCCGCTCCTATGCTTGTTGATGCAGGCGTTAAGTATGTAATCATCGGTCACTCCGAGAGAAGAGAGTACTTCAACGAGACAGACGCATTCCTTAACAAGAAGGTTAAGAAGGCATTTGAGGCAGGACTTACACCGATCCTTTGCTGCGGCGAGAGCTTAGAGCAGAGAGAGATGGGTGTGACCATGGACTGGATCAGATTCCAGATCAAGTCAGATCTTGTAGGAGTTACGGCAGATCAGGTTAAGGAGCTTGTTATAGCTTATGAGCCTATCTGGGCTATCGGCACAGGAAAGACCGCTACTACAGAGCAGGCACAGGAGGTTTGCAAGGGCATTCGTGATTGCATCGCCGAGATGTATGATGCCGCAACCGCCGAGGCAGTTCGTATACAGTACGGCGGATCTGTTAACGCAGGCAATGCTGCAGAGCTCTTTGCTCAGCCCGACATCGACGGCGGCTTAGTCGGCGGAGCGTCACTTAAGGCAGATTTCGGAAAAATCGTTTGCTACTAATGACATAAAAGAGTAATAAAATACCCGCAAAGCCTTATCGGCAATGCGGGTATTTTTTGCTTTTATTCTGCATCAATATCAGATGTACAATGCATACATTTAGTAGCCTTTATATCAATCTCGCCAAAGCAGTACGGGCACTTTCTTGTAAGCGGAGCGGCTTCTTCCTTTTTCTTGCCGATAGACGTAATCTTGTTAACGGCTTTTACCATAAGGAATATACATAATGCCATGATGAGGAAATTGATAATTGCGCTGATGAATGCGCCGTAAGCGATATAATTTCCTGTGCTTCCGATCTCGATAACGCCGCCGATTTCTGAACCACCGATACAGTTGATAAGCGGCTGGATGATGTTCTCGGTAAAGGAAGTAACGATATTACCGAAGGCTGCACCTATAATAACGCCGACAGCCATGTCCATTACATTGCCTTTTAAGGCGAATTCCTTGAATTCCTGAATGAACTTTTTCATTAGAAAGTCTCCTTTCAAAATTAAAATTTCTATGCAACATTATACAGATTTGTGTCTTTTATTTCAAGAAAAATCTGAATAAAATAGGTTTGCACCAGTTTAAAACAGCAACCGTTTCTTTGCGGTAAAAAAACTGTAATTATTCTTTGGTATATGATAAAATATTGCAGGTAAAAGCTATATATACAAATGATATCCTCAATCAGAGAAAAAAGGGGGGCGGCTCATAAACTATGGATGAGTAGAGATGATGGAGTAAATATATATAGATTTCTTTTATATACGAGGAAAGGTTATGGCTGATTACAAAGGATAAGCTTGCTGATGAGATGGAGGAGGGAGTAAGAAAGAAGAATCTTACCGGCTTTTGTAGCAGAGTGAAGTATAAATATACAGCTTTTGAATGTTTGTGCAGAATCCGGATGAGTACATCGTAAAGAATCAGACTAACAGAAGCGTAGTTCCGTGCCTCTGCAACAAGATTATGCCGGTGAGGGTACAGCCCATGACTGAGATGGAAAGCGGAATAGAAGACCATAAGAAAAGACTAAGGATGGAGAGTAAAATGACAGATAAGACATCTAAAAAAAGGAATTTGACCGGGTTTAAGACACGACTGTTGGCGATGATCATGGCTGTTGTGCTGACGGGCTGTACCGGGGGACAAAAGGATGCAAAGCAGACCTCAGTCACAACCGAGGCAGTGCAGACTGCCGTAAGCAGTACGTCGGATGAGCAGATAGTAGAGATAATTGCAGGAATGAGCACGGAGCAGAAGCTTGCGCAGATGATGATCATAGCACTTAGGTCGGATGCGGACAACTCGAGCACTCCGACTGAGCTTACACCTGAGTATGAGAATCTGATCGCAAAGTATGATTTCGGCGGAATCATTCTCTTTACAGGAAATATCGAGAACACTAAGCAGACGGTAACGCTGACGCGCGCCTGTCAGGCAGCGGCATTAAGCTCGGACAAGGGAATACCGATGTTTATGTGTGTCGATCAGGAGGGAGGACTCGTGAACCGTGTATCCTTCGGCACAACATCTTCGGGTAGCATGGGGCTTGCAGCAACCGGTGACACGGCTCTTACAGAGGAGAGTGCGGCCATATTAGGACAGGAGATCAAGGCTCTCGGTTTTAATATGGATTTTGCACCTGTGTCCGATGTGAACAATAATCCTGCCAATCCGATCATCGGGACACGTTCATTTTCGGACGATCCCGAGACTGCGGGCAGTCACGTCAAGGCTTTTGTAAATGGTTTGAAAAAGAGTGGTGTTTTATCGGCGCTTAAGCACTTCCCGGGACACGGAAATGTGGGAGAGGACAGTCATACGCATTTGCCGTCCTCGGAGCTTACCGTAGACGAGCTTAAAAGCTGTGAACTCATCCCGTTTGAGGAAGGTGTCGCTTCGGGTGCTGACATGATAATGACAGCTCATATACAGTTCCCGAACATCGAGAAGGAGACATATATCTCCAAGGAAGACGGGAAGGAGGTTTATCTTCCTGCAACCTTATCAAAGACCATTATGACAGGGCTTCTTCGAGATGATCTGGGTTATGACGGAGTGATCATCACCGACTCGATGGTGATGGATGCCATAGCAGCACACTTCGATGAGACGGACGCAGGCGTTATGGCTATCAATGCCGGAGTGGATATACTGCTTTGTCCGGTTGACATATATAAAGATTCAAAGATCGATACGATTCCGGATATGGATGAATATATGAACAAACTGGTCGCAAGGGTTGAGGCCGGGGACATAAAGGAAGAAGAGCTTGATGATTCGGTCGCAAGGATACTTAAGCTGAAAATGGAAAGCGGTATCATGACGGATACACTGAATGATACACTGGATAATCAGGTAGCCGAGGCTGAGCTGCTTGTCGGATCGGGTGTGCATCATAAAAGGGAGTGGGAGATCATGCAGAAGGGCATTACACTCCTTAAGAATGAGGGCGATATGCTTCCTCTATCCTCGGATGACTGCGATAAAACTCTTATCCTTATATCGAATGAGTACAGGCAGCCTGCTGTTGAATATGCCCTTTCGCGACTTAAGAAGGAGAACGTGATCGATAACGAGAATGTAGCTTTTATGTGCTACAACGACCTCGAGCCTGATGATAAGGGTATAAAAGAGGCAGTAGACAAGGCTGATAAGGTTCTGATCATATCTCAGTCGGTCGCTAAGCAGGAGCTGCTGTCAAATGTGATCGATCAGGTACATCAGCGCGAGGGAGCTAAGGTCGCTCTCTTAAGTGTAGGACTTCCCTATGATACTGCCTGCTATGAGGATGCGGATGCAGTGCTATGTGCATATAACCAGTACGGTGATGCTTATGACGAGGAGGGCAACGGTCCCTTCAATCTGAATGTTGCGGTTGCGGTATGTACTGCCTTCGGACTGAGCACGCCGCAGGGTTCGCTGCCTGTGAATATCCCGAAGGTTGTGACAAATGCATCTAACGAAACGGAGTATTCCGAGGAACTGCTTTACGAAAGAGGATACGGACTGAAAAACTGGGGTAAGTAATGAAAAAAAAGACGGGGGTTAGTGACGAGAGTCAGTCACTGACCTCTGTCTTTATCTTTAGTGACAAATGTCATATATAGGAATTGACATATTACACTACAAGGGATTATGGACCGGTGGTATCATGCTTGATGTAGAAAAAAGATTCCTCGGGCATTCGCCCTCGGAATGACACGATACGGTTTCGTGGGACCGTAGCAAAAATACACGATACGGTTTCGTAAGTATCAATCGGAAGAGTTATTAACAGGAGGTAGTCACATGTCTGATACGGTAGTCAAGGTGGATAATCTGGTAAAGCGGTACAAGGAGCTGATCGCTCTCGACAATTTCAGTTTAGAGATAAAGAGAGGTGAGGTGTTCGGGCTGCTCGGACCGAACGGTTCGGGAAAGAGCACGACCATGAACTGCGTCCTCTCGCTGCTCACCTACGACAAGGGTGAGATAGAGGTCTTCGGTGAGAAGATGTCTCATGACAGATATGACCTTAAGGCAAGGATAGGCGTGGTACCGCAGAATGTCGCGGTGTTCGACGAGCTTTCGGTCATAGAGAATATAGATTATTTCTGCGGTCTGTATATAAAGGATAACGAGAAGAGAAAGAAATATGTCGAGGAAGCGATACATTTTGTGGGGCTTGAAGACTTTAAGAAGTTTAAACCCAAGAAGCTTTCGGGAGGATTGTTAAGGAGACTGAACATAGCCTGCGGCATAGCCCATAAGCCGGAGCTTATATTCTTTGATGAGCCGACCGTGGCTGTAGATCCGCAGAGCAGAAACAAGATACTCGAGAATATAACCGAGTTAAACAAGCAG
>ONVB01000094.1 GCA_900321145.1 uncultured Eubacteriales bacterium
CGCTTGACATAATCGATGCGGAAAAGCTTATGGATGATGACGGGATAGATGATTACCTCTGCTGGGCGGCAACCGCATCGAATATAATTCATTATACCGGGTGGGGTAAGAAGGCAGGTTTTGAAGATGAGGATGAGATATTCAGTTATTTCGTCGAAAACTTCATCGATGACGGTTTCGTGACGGAGGACGGAGTCAGCTGGTTTTTCAGCGGTACTACCGGAGATAAGGATGGTAACAATTCACGCCTTAAGAACTATCCGGGCAGCGGCGGTCTGCTTAAAGGATATAACTATACCGATGCATGTGAATATGTAAATGTTGACCATGAATGGAAATATGCCATGCCGAAGATGCTCGACAGCCTTAAAAACGGCTGCGGAGTAGGACTCGGAATAACCTGGGATGTCGAGTATGCGAGCATTGGTCATGCCATTACACTCTGGGGAATGGTCATCGATAAGGATCAGGCTCCGGATAAAAAAGAGCATTGGGCAGGTCTTATAGTAACCGATTCCGATACCTCGAGACCAAAGGCCGATACGGACAACAGACGTCTTCAGCTCAATACCTTTGAAGTATATAAGCTCACTCCTTATGAGGATGACGACTTAAACACCTTTAAGTTTTATGAAGATGAGGCATTTCTTGATTCTTTCGTGCCGCTTAAGCCTTGTGACGGCAGTGTAGCGTTCGAAAGTGATGAAGCAGCCACCTTGGATATACATACAACTGCGGATCTTTTCTGCAGCAATCTGTTCCTTAGCAACAATATAGAAAGATTCACAGATTATTATGAGTGCATGAACGGTGACTGTTACATATGGCCTGAGATAAAAAATAACGGTGATGTGGATGTTAACGGTGAGATAATTCTTACGGGATGTATAAAGGACAGCACAGGTAATGTTGTCATGACAATTGATACTTCCGAGAAAGCAGAGATAAAGGCACTTGACAAATATTATGCAAAGGCCGTACATATCGGTAAGCTTGCCCCGGGAACCTACACCGCAGAGTTAACGGTTAATCCGGATCATACGATCCCGGAAGCGTATTATGTAAATAATACCTATGTCAGGAGCTTTACTGTTTTGGATTCGAAGACTGACATCTCAGCTTTGAAGTTTTCTGCCAAGCTTCTTGATGCCGATGAATTCGGCTCGTATGAAGTCTCGCTTGACTACAATGGATTTGAGGATACTCAGTTCTTTGAAGATAGTGATGCTTGTTATATCGAGGCATCGATGTATAAGGACGGAAAGTGGAGCGATTACAGCACCGATTATGTGGAATTCCCGGAGGATCTTGGGGATGAGGAGCTTCCGGACAAGATAACGGTCAAACAGCTTGGGAGCAAGGTGCGCTTCAGGTTTGATATAGATATGTCTCTTGCGACTCTGGAGCTCTTTTCAGAGGAGCTTGAGTTCCCTTACACGGGCTTTACCGCACTTGCAACAGAGGCAAATGCGGAAGATATAAAGGAAGCCCTTGAAGCCGATGATACAGCACTTCCCGAGGGCAAATGGTTTGCGTTTAAGATAAAGAACGCCACAAATACGGATATTCCCGAGTTAACAGGCAAATATCGCGTGGTAGCTTATGATAACGACGGTGCAGAGGTTGTTTTGCTGGAGAATACCGGGATCGCTCTTAAGAAGGGTGAGGAATCGGAAGAGATCAGGGTAAATACTATAAAGCATGATAAGCCGTTAAGCGGCTCCTACAGTGTATATGCCATCATAGATTCCGATCATGAAGGCGCTAGTGAATCAAATTATACGCTGCTCGGTTCTTTCTTTGCACAGGAGCAGGCCTCAGCTCATGTCACCACCCCGATAGACGAGGTGGATGAATTTGACGGAAAAACAAGTATCCGCGAGGCTATAGATTACTGCTATGGTCATCCGGGTTCACGCATCACATTTGAGTTTGGGGTAAATGATATAGAGCTTGAGACTCCCATAGTGATAGAGGGTAATGTGGATATATACGGCTGTCGTCATATGGAAGACGGCTCAAATTCCTTTGTTTCGTTCAAAGGTCAGGGCAAAAAAGGGTTATTTGTCGTAAATGAAGGCGGCAGTCTTTCATTGGACAGTGTCATACTCGCCGATGCCATAGCGGAGCAGGAGGGTGGAAGTGTCGATGTCAAAGGCGGCAGACTTACCATGGTCAACTGCTCGATCAGAAATTCGGTTTCAGGCTTCAAGGGCGGAGCTATATGCGTGGATGACGGTAAGCTCCTGCTTAAGAATGTAAGCATAACCGAAGCAACTTCAGGTTACGGCGGAGCGATATATATGAATGCGGGCACCGAAGCCGAGCTGCTTAACTGTGCAATTACTGCATGTAAATCAAATATGGCAACCATCTATAACAATTTCGGAAAGCTGAATGTGATAAACTCGGTAGTGTCGGGCAATCACGATTTGGGCTTTAGCGGAAAGAATGTAGCCATAAGGGGTGCGGGTGATACAAATATCATAAACAGCGCCGTTATAAACGGCGACAAAGAGGATATAACCGGCAGTGTGAATGTATATGCATCCGCGGTTGGCGGTATCTCCAATGAGGTTAACGCGGATGAGCTTACAACCGATTATGAGCTTGAGAAGATATTTAATCTGAATCAGCAAAACCGGTCTGTATTGATGAACGAAATATCGGGTTTGGCCTTCGAGGTGCCGAGCATGAGAGGAACTGCGGCAGAGGGCTTCTATACTTCCGTGTCAAACGGAATCGTATATATTTCGAAGGATGGCAAGCAAAAGGTCAGCACCGGAGTGAAGACTTCATTTACCGACAGTGAGCTTTCGGCAGATATGCTCGGTGCAAAGAGAAATGCTGTATACGGATGCTGCACGACTATTGTAAAGAATATAGCGGATCTCAAGTACGAAAAGATCGCTCCTCAGGTCTATACAGGTAAGGTGATCAACCCATCGGTGGTTATAAAGGACGGAGATAAGACACTTGAGCTTGACAAGGATTACTCGATCATAGGTACGCCTGATTCCAAACTCGGTACCCATACCATGTGGGCCGTCGGAATGGGAGAGTATGCAGGTTCGATCACCTTTGAGTATGAGGTTATAAAGGCGAGTGTCCGTTACAGGGCTTATGTGCAGAAGAAGGGATGGATGAGCTATGTGAAGGACGGCGCCATGGCAGGTGCCAAGGAAAACCTTCGTATGGAGACAATCCAGATGAAGCTTACAGGTACAGGCAAATGTACCGGCGGCTTAAAGTACAGAGCTTATGTACAAAAGCTCGGGTGGACCTTCTGGGCCGACACGGCTATATCCGACAGCTATGCGGGTACCAAGGGCAAGGCTTTAAGGCTTGAGGCTATACAGCTCAAAGTGTACGGTGACATAGCATCGGCTTATGATGTATATTACAGAGTGTACTGTGATAAGTATGGCTGGCTTGACTGGGCGAAGAACGGAGCGAGTGCGGGAACCTCGGGACTCGCGAAGAAGCTTCAGGCCTTCCAGGTAAAGCTTGTGGCCAAGGGCGGCAAGGCCCCCGGCAAGACTGCAAAGCCTTATGCGACAAATAAGAATCCGTGATGACATATGATGTAACATAAATATAAAAGGTATCTTCGGCTGTAAAACCGGAGATACCTTTTTCTATACGCACGCCCGCGCAAGGTAATTTGTCACTACGTGGTTTTTTAATCTGAAATCAGTCCTCAAGCTCAGGGAGGATATCCTCATATGAGCTTTCGAATGCATGTGCCTTTGTTGAACTCTTTTTGTTGGCAAGTACGGCAGCTTTGGACTTGGCAAGCGGCATTACGGTGCCTGCGCCGCCGATACATCCTCCCGGACAGGCCATACCCTCAAGCAGGTAGCCGTTGTACTTTCCGGCCTTGGCTATCTGAAGCATCTTCTTGCATTCCGCAAGGCCCTCTGCACGTTCAACCTTGACCTCGCGGTCGGGATACTGTTCATGAATCACATTTGCCACGGCATCTGCTACGCCGCCGCCTATGGCGAAGGCACGTCCGTCTCCGGAACCGCCGTGCATGGTATTATGGCTCTCGAAGTCGTTGAAGTTCACGCCCTTGGCGACGAACATGCCCATGACCTCCTCGAAGGTGAGCACGAAATCAACTTCGCTTCTTACGGACCTTCGGCTTGCCTCAAGCTTCTTGGCCGCACACGGACCTATAAAGCATACCTTGCAGTCGGGGTGCTTCTGCTTGATCAGTCTTCCGGTTAGCACCATGGGTGTTAAGGCCATGGAGATACAGTTTGCAAGCTCGGGGAAGTTCTTCTTAGCCATGACGCTCCAGGCGGGGCAGCAGGAGGTTCCCATAAAGGGAAGCTTCTCCGGAACTTCCTCCACAAAGTCCTTTGCTTCCTGTATGGTGCAAAGATCGGCACCTATCGCAACCTCTATCGCATCCTCAAAGCCGAGCGCCCGGAAAGCGGCGCGCATCTTGTCCAAGGTCAGGTTCGGTCCGAACTGTCCGACTATGGCCGGTGCTATGGCTGCGTATACGGGAGTTTCGCTCCTTATGGCCTGAATGACCTGGAATATTTGCGCCTTGTCCGCGATGGCGCCGAAGGGGCAGTTGGCAAGACACATACCGCAGCTTACACATTTTTCATGGTCTATATCGGCGCGGCCGTACTCGTCGGAGCCTATGGCACCTACTCCGCAGGCTTTTGCGCAGGGGCGCTCGAGCTTGACTATGGCATGATAAGGGCATACATCCACGCAGCGGCCGCATTTGATACATTTCTCGGGATCTATCACGGACTTTCCGTGGACAAATGAAATGGCATTTCGCGGACAGACCTCACGGCAGGGGTGAGCCAGACAGCCCTGGCAGACCTCGGTAACCCTGACCTCGTTATCCGGACAGGCGTGACAGGCGAATTTGATTATATTGATGAGAGGCGGCTGATAATACTTCTCGGGCTTTATACACTCCTCCGCACCGGTCGACACGGGTGCGTGCTCGGACACCTTGCGCAGGTTAAGGCCCATCGCCAGACGCATACGCTCCTTTACTATGGCGCGCTCCAAGAACACGCTTTCGCGGTAGGTGGAAACCTCACCCGGGATAACCCTGTAGGGTATGAGCTCCATCTCGCTCAAGTCGCCCTCCGTGTAATTATATGAAAGCCGGGCAACCTCGGCAAATACCCTTTTTCTGATATCGTTGACTGATGTATATATTCCTCTGATGCTCAAAACGAAACCTCCTTGTATAAATCATTTTCCAAAGAGTAACAATACAACTTTCCGGCAATCTTTGCAAGAAGGATTGACATGGGAGGTTTACATGATACAAATATTCGCTGTTTTTTAGCGGCTGACCGCTGCGTGGTGTTCTCGAAATGATTGGCGCAATTTGCGTAAAAACAGCAACGACGGAGTGAAGATATTCGCTCAGAAATCGTGTGTTTGAGCGAAGCACATGTTACCTGTGCGAAGCGAGTTCTCGATTTCGTGCGAATATCGATCGTAGGAGTGCGCTGTTTTAGCAAATTGGTCGCCTTTTTCGAGAATACCACGCAGTGGTCGGTCGCTGGATTATAATCCGGATTATAACAAAATCTCATTATTGTCAAATCAGGTGTACTCTGATAAAATCATACTTATTGATAAAAATAATCAAAAACGGAGTGCGGTTAAGTGCATTTCCGGGATGATCAGGAGGAAGGTATATGGCTAATTTAAGCGCAACGGCTGCCGCAAAGATAGTAGAGATATGCGGGCGCTACAAGGACGAGAAGACTCCTCTCATGATGATCTTGTCTGACATTCAGAATGAGTACGGGTATATCCCGCTGGAGGTTCAGGAGATCGTGTCAAAGGAGACGGGGATTTCGGTTGCAGAGATTTACGGAGTGGTTACTTTCTATTCATTCTTTTCGCTTGAGCCGAAGGGCAAGTATGTGATCGGCTGTTGTCTCGGCACAGCATGCTATGTCAAGGGTGCCCAGCAGGTTATCGACAAATTCTCCGAGCTTTTGGGTATAGGCCCCGGACAGACTACCGAGGACGGACTCTTCACTATAGACGCTTTGCGCTGCATAGGTGCATGCGGT
Source organism: uncultured Eubacteriales bacterium (assembly GCA_900321145.1). GTDB lineage: Bacteria > Bacillota > Clostridia > Lachnospirales > Lachnospiraceae > Coprococcus_C. The sequence goes on from ONVB01000094.1 coordinate 6,075, forward strand.
ATCGCACCTGCGGTTTCGATAAACGGTAAGGTGTATCCGAAGGTTACTGTCTCACAGGTACATGATATAGTGGCTTCTTACCAGGAAGCGATAGTGTAAAGAGTCTTATACGGAGGGTATGGAATGATAACATCAATAGATGCATTAAATGAAAAGACCTGTGCCTGTACCAAGGCACTTTCGGATAAGTTCAGCGGTGCAGACGGCAAAAGGCATATAGTACTTTGCGGCGGAACCGGCTGTCTTTCGAACAACTCAAAGGAGATCAAGGAGCGTTTCGAGGAGAGGTTGGAGGCCAAGGGCTTAAGCGATAAGGTTACGGTAAATATCGTAGGCTGTTTCGGCTTCTGTTCCCAGGGACCTTTTGTAAAGATCTATCCCGAGGATACCTTATACAGACTGGTCAAGATAGAGGATGTGGATGAGATAATCCAGACCGATATCATCAACAATACCGTTGTGTACAGACTTCTTTATGTGGATACCGCCACAGGGGAGAGAGTGACAAAGCAGGATGATATCAACTTCTACAAGAAGCAGCACAGAGTAGCGCTTAAGGGCTGCGGTGACATAAATCCTGAGAATATAGAAGAGGCTTTTGGTGCGGGCGCGTTCAAAGGACTTTCGCGTGCGCTCTCCATGAGTCCTCAGGAGGTTATAGACGAGGTGCTTGCATCGGGAATCCGCGGACGAGGCGGTGCTGGCTTCCCATCGGGCAGAAAATGGCAGTTTGCAAAAAATGTCGAGAGCGATGAAAAGTATGTAGTCTGCAACGGTGACGAGGGTGATCCGGGCGCATTCATGGATCGAAGCATACTCGAGGGTAATCCTCTTGCTGTGATCGAGGGTATGATGATAGCCGGATATGCCATAGGAGCAAGCGAGGGGTACTTCTATGTGCGCGCAGAGTATCCGATCGCGGTAAGAAGACTTCGCAATGCGATAAAGCAGGCGAGGGAAGCGGGACTCTTAGGAAAGAATATACTCGGAACCTCATTTAACTTTGACTGTCATTTAAGGCTTGGCGCCGGTGCATTTGTCTGCGGCGAGGAGACAGCTCTGTTAAACTCCATAGAGGGTAAGCGAGGTATGCCGCGTCCGCGTCCGCCGTTCCCGGCTGTGAAGGGCCTGTGGGAGAAGCCTACCATCATAAATAATGTCGAAACTCTGGCGTGTATTCCGTTCATTCTGCGTGAAGGCGCTGCGGAGTTCGCAAAGGTTGGAACCGAGGGCTCAAAGGGAACCAAGGTTTTTGCTCTCGGAGGTAAGGTAAACAATGTAGGTCTCGTTGAGGTTCCGATGGGAACAACCTTAAGAGAGCTTATCTATGATATAGGCGGCGGGATACCGGGAGGAAAGAAGTTCAAGGCAATCCAGACAGGCGGTCCTTCGGGCGGATGTCTGACGGAAGAATTCCTCGATGAACCGATTGACTTTGACAACCTTGTCGCAAAGGGTTCCATGATGGGCTCCGGCGGTGCCATCGTTATGGACGAGGACAACTGTATGGTCGATGTGGCCAAGTTCTACATGGAGTTTATCTGCGATGAGTCATGCGGAAAGTGCTCACCCTGCCGTATAGGTACCAAGCGTATGCTTGAGATACTTACCAAGATCACCGAGGGACGCGGTACCATGAAGGATCTTGAGCAGCTTGAGGAGCTTGCCAAGACTGTTAAGACCAATTCGCTCTGTGCGCTCGGTCAGACTGCGGCAAACCCTGTCACATCTACTCTGGCTCATTTCAGAGACGAATATATAGCGCATATCAGGGACAAAAAGTGTCCGGCACATGTGTGCAAGAACCTTATGGAATATGTTATCGATAAAAACAAGTGTGTCGGCTGCGGTCTGTGCTCGAAGGGCTGCCCCGTCGGTGCGATACACAAGACGGATTATACTCCGGAAGGCCACAAGCTGCCCTCCTATACGATCGATACTTCAAAGTGTGTAAAGTGCGGCGCCTGCATCAGTACATGTCGTATGCGCGCCATTTCAAAGCAGTAAGGGAGGAAAAGCGCTATGGCAAAGATCAATATCAAAATCGAGGGCGTGTCCTATCAGGTTGAGGAAGGCCTTACTATCTTAGAAGCTGCCAAGGCTTGCGGATATGAGATCCCATCCCTTTGTACCTTCAATCACGGAGAGTGTAACTTAGGCTCGTGTCGCGTGTGCCTGGTTGAAGCAACGGGAGCAAGGGGCCTGGTTGCAAGCTGTGTATATCCCGTGTCGGAGGGAATGGAGATTAGGATATCTTCACCGGCAGCCGTTGAGGCAAGAAGAGCGAGTGTGGAGCTCCTGCTCTCTAATCATAATAAGAACTGTCAGCAGTGCGAGAAGAATGAGTATTGCGAGCTTCTTCATGTGGCCAAGCTTACGGGCGCGAGGGACGATGCATTTGCGGGAACCCACTCAAAGACTTATATTGACACGCTTGCACCGGGACTTGTGAGAGATACTTCAAAATGTATACTCTGCGGCCGCTGCGTGGCACGATGCCAGAATGCGCACGGTCTCGGTATCTTAGGCTTCGAGAATCGCGGTTTCAATACTGTGGTATCACCGGCAGAGAACAGAAGCTTTGCGGACTCGCCGTGTATTCAGTGCGGTCAGTGTGTCAATGTATGTCCTACCGGTGCCCTTATGGAGCACTCGGAGATTGCTTTGGTTGATGAGGCATTTAAGTCAGGCAAGCACGTAATAGTGCAGGCAGCACCTGCGGTAAGAGCCGCACTCGGAGAGGAGTTTGGCTATCCTGTAGGAACTCCGGTTACCGGAAAGATGATAGCGGCACTTAGAAGACTCGGCTTTGAGCGTGTATATGATGTGAATTTCGGTGCCGATCTTACCATCATGGAGGAGGGAAATGAGCTCTTAGAGCGTATACAGAAGAAGGGAGTTCTTCCGATGATCACCTCCTGTTCACCGGGCTGGATAAACTATGCGGAGTATAATTACGAAGATCTCCTGCCGCATATTTCATCCTGTAAGTCTCCGCATGAGATGCAGGGTGCCATAATAAAGTCATACTGGGCTGAGCAAAAGGGCATACCCAGGGAGGATATATTTGTGGTATCCGTCATGCCGTGTACGGCCAAGAAGTTTGAAAACAAGCGCCCCCAGCTTGTGACTGACGGTTTAAGAGATGTGGATGCGGTAATAACCACACGCGAACTTGCGCGTATGATCAAGAGAAGCGGAATCATCTTCAACCGTCTTCCGGATGAAGAATGGGACGGCGATATCATGGGAGAATACTCGGGCGCGGCAGATATCTTCGGTGTGACCGGAGGAGTTATGGAGGCTGCTCTTCGTACGGTATACTTCAAACTTACGGGCAAGGAGTATGACAAGATAACCTTCGAAGAGGTGCGTGGTCATGAGGCAGGAATCCGTGAGGCTGCCATAGATATAAACGGAACAGTCGTAAATGTGGCGATCGCTTCGGGCATGCGCTCGGCAAAGGTATTGCTTGATGAGATCAAGGCCGGCAAGTCGAAGTATCAGTTTATAGAGATCATGGGATGCCCGGGCGGATGCATAAACGGCGGCGGACAGCCGTATGTGAGAAGCTGCTTCCTTCCGAACGAGGATGATGACATAATAGACACGTATAAAGAAAAGAGAGCGAAGGCACTCTACACCGAGGATGAGAGACAGACGGTAAGACAGTCTCATAACAATCCACAGATAAAGGAGCTCTATGAGAAGTACCTCGGAAAGCCGGGTTCTCATAAGGCCCATAAGCTGCTTCACACCACCTATGAGGGGCGTGTAGGGTTCAACTAAAGATACGGATATTAAAAATCGAGGAGAGCGAAGCTCTCCTCGATTTTTATACCGGTTATATACTTAATTCTCGTGCTCGTGAACGGAGTCACCATACTCCTCGAATATATGATCATACATGGACGGAAGTCCCACGAACTCACAACCGTATCTGAAGCCGGCCGATGAGATAGGAGCTCTGTACAGTATCTTGACAACCGAGAGTATGATCTCGTCGGTAGTTTCGAACTCAAGGGTTGCATTGAAGTAGTAGCCTATGGGAAGCTCTACATCGGACATGAATCCTATACCTGCCTTGGATATATCGAAGACCTCGATCTCTGTATCCTCATCTACATGAATCGGCGGCGTATCCTGCTTAAAGAGGTTTGAAACCTCGAGCTTGAGCTTGATAGGCAGCCTTTCGTAACGTCTTTTTTCTTCCATGTGTAACCCTCCGTAGTAGGGGCCGAGGCGACGATCACAGCATGACCGCGGACTCGATAAGCCCTGAATTTTAGTATATTTGACTTTACAGGAAGAAGTCTGTAAAGATAACAGTATATTATCATTTTTACCCGAATCTTGCAACTAAAAAATACCGGAGAGCCCGGCTGC
>ONVB01000113.1 GCA_900321145.1 uncultured Eubacteriales bacterium
AAATATAGTATGTATTATACTATGTCCATAGCTTTTTTTCAATCAATCTTTACAAACTGATGAGGTAAGAATTGCCCGGCTTTGCCCGGATTTCATATTGACAGTAAATATAAACGAATATAAAAGGTAAGCGCTTACCAAGGGCTATCCCTTTGCATTCCAGGTGCTCGGTTATTACACCTTCGAGACAGGCGGTGATTATAATGCCGCTTTGATCAATTACCGCCAGCACCTCGATGAGTATGTGTACGACAAGATTTGGTCCGAGCTTTCACTAAAAGACCGCAAAGTTCTCAATGCCTTGATCAACTCTACCGACGGTTCTGTTGCCGAGATACGTGAAGCTTTAAACATGAAACCAAATGAATTCGCCCCCTACCGCGAACGCCTTATCAGAAAAGGCGTCGTCGACGGAAGCACGCGAGGTTATCTCTCACTTACACTGCCGATGTTTGACGAGTATATAAAGGATCACTTTGTCGAAGCATAAGCTCAAAAACGGGGACAGCTCATTTCAAGCTGTCCCCGTTATACTAATTGTAAAACTCTTTAAACGCCTTCACCATCTCTGCACCGCTTCTTACGCTTATATTCTCAAGTATAAGCCTCATCTATGAAGAGCACTCCACCATTTCTTTCACATTTATGGACAAAATACGCCTCAACGCAGCTTGATGGCTTTAATTCGAATTCAATCATCTTATGATACCCCCTAAAAGTAACCTGCATATGCTTATTAACCGACTCCGATTATTACGGTCTTCTTTTCCTCATGAAGCACCACAGTGAGGACAGGGAGCGATATACCAAGGCTGAAATTCCCGCAGATAATTATGCCCCCACGTATGTTTAATCAGTTTATTATTACATTTCCAACAATGAGATTTTACCCAAAACTCTCCGCAACCTCTACAAGTAATATGGTATTTCGCATATCCGCCTGCCGTATTTCCTGTAATAATATCATCGTACCCGATTGTATTTCCGCATAACAAACACCTTCTCCATACCAAACAGCGCATCCCGTCTGTATAGCCAAAAGGTGCATCCCATTCAAGTATCATGCGAAACAGCCGGCTAATATATACATCATTTCCCGGAACAAAGTAAAAGCACCCGAGTTTTCGATCCCATTTTCGTCCGGAAGGATCCATTGCTTTTCCGTAACACTCATTGATACGATCATTACCCCATATAAAAGTATCCTTCTCATCACAATGTAAAATATATGATCCGTTAACATCTACTCCACTAAGTTCATATACTTTTTGTATATACTTTTTGAGAGACACATCCTCTATTTCTGTCAGTATAGTCTTCTTATTATACTTTTTAAACTTTGAATCCATAATATAAACCCGGCCTTCGACATCAAAGGCCGTTTCGTTCAAAGGCTTCAGATGCCCCAAAGTCATACAAAAATCAGGGATTACCTTCTTCCCTGTTTCCAGACTATCCGAGGTACCAAATACACGCTGATATTCAAGTTTAACATAATCAAACGCACTATCCTTACGCTTTAGAATTATACCTAAATATCTGCACGAAGGATTTGGGCTGTCACTGACTGCATTTTGAAGAATGTCCGCCAATGTGTCATTTACAGTTTTGTCTTCCTCGTCAAAAACACCTTGTTGAGTCCGAAAAGCATAAAGCTCAAAACCGTATTTTTCTATCCAGATAGAAACAATCTTAAAATAGCACCATCTTTCATATAGCGTAAACAACTTCTGTGCCGGCATTGCATTGACATTATTATATACATTGATCATAGGACATGCTTCAATCAGTTCATACAGACTGCGATAATAACGGTTTCTGCGAAACAACATACTGGAATGCTTTTTTTCATTGCGAAGCTTAACTTGCAATATCGGATATTTTTCCACGATTTCATCTATGCATCGAATAAGAGCACTCCATTCTTTCCGAAGATGGCGTTCCCTTTCGATAAGCTCACCATACTTTTTCTTACTTTCATCCAGTTGCTGTTTGATTTCGTTGGCCTTTTGAGTCTGTCTCAGTTCTTTAAGTGAAGCTTCTACCCCTTCTTTATTCTTCTCTATTCCGTCAATCTGTTCCTTGTAGGATTTCTCCTTATTCTGCGAAATCCTAATTCTGTGCTTCATAAAATCCTGCATATCCAACAGATACTGCTTCAGTACGCGATGCTCATAAATATCAAAATGTTCCTCAGTGGTCAGTACATTTACCTTGGGACTATTCGACGAGCTGTACTCAATCAAGGTGCGAGGCGTAATATGCTTTGCCTTTCGAATCGACATCTTTTGATACACCTGACGAAGATCTGTCTCCGCATGTTTTTGCAGAATAGCAATCCGATTTTCGAACTCCGACAGAAATTTAGAAGCATCCCCGGGTGTATCTATATATCTCTTTATCCCGTCCTCTGTTTGGCAATCCCCAAGTCCCTTCTGTGCGCTCTCATCTCCGTCAGCTATTTTATATACAGAAGAACGGCGCCAGCTTTCGACAAGTTTTGAGTTCCATTCGTATAATTCCGCAATCATATCCTTATAAAGCTTCTCATCATCCGAAAAAATGTGTACTCTGACCGCTATGAGTAATTCTCCCGCCTCAGCATATACATCCATATCTCCCACAGAGCTTCTGATCTCGTCATATATCGTATTGGGGAAAACAAAAAGATCCTGACTTTCCTCATCCTTATACTCGTATTTGAGCAAAGAAACCTCCAAATACCTGTCACTATTCTCATCGTAGTGTTTCACATATACTCTGTCTATCGTATCCTTGTCCGCACAGAAAATAAGCTCAGCGTTTCTGTTATTTCTTCCTTGGAGATAAGTCCTCGTGTATACATCCGGATTTCTTTCCGGATAATCTTTCTTGTCGGTATCTGTTGTATCCGAGATATAACCCATATCACAGCAATTCGGTATATACTGACGTTCTAAAAAACCTTCTACCACAAGTTTCTCATAGTCTTTTCTGTTCACATATGCAAAACGGGCATAAAAACTCATTTATTGTTTTTCTCCTTTTAGTCCGTACCCCAGAAATCCAGTTTTACTCCATTTTCATCCTGCTGTACCGTCATTCGATCGATTTTTTCGTTTGAAATCTTGCAATCGACCAATACAGGTATAGATTCATAGTTTTTATCATGTATCATCGGAAGAATCTTCCCCACAACAAAATCATCCACATCCATAAATCTTCGATTTTTCATAAGATCATAGTGACTTAGCAAACGAAAAGACGGTGTTAATTCGAGTTCCTCTTTGATCCATTCTCGGAATTTTTCATCCGGATAGTCATGTACTTTCAACACCTTGTCTTCTTTATCCAAGTCTTTATCCTTACCAATCTCTCCCGGTATTTCCAAAATGTAGCTTCTGTCTATCACCTTCGGACTTATCCCCTTGGTTGTCTCATCCATATTCAGCGTTCCAATTATCTGGAGATTATCCGGCAACACAATCTCACTCGGAACCTCGCAGTTTTCCGTCTGAAGGCGTTCACTATATAAACGGATTATCTTGTCCTCAGACTCCATGATGCTTAACATCGTCGAAAAATAATACTCGATATGTGCCAGATTCATTTCATCCAAAACCACAAAAAAGAGCTTGTCCCTGTTTTCCGGCTGCAAGGCTTTAAGTATTGCATCCAGAAACGGTGTAGTCGTATACCCTCCTGCATTATTATTTTTCACAGGATTATAATACCCCATAAGGTCCTGATTGTCAGTCCAGTTTGGCTGGACAGGTATCAAGATTGGCTTCTCCGCTCCTATCACATCAGCGATAGCAAAGGGAAGGCTTGTCTTACCGGTTCCCGGAGGTCCGGACAGAATAATCATCTGATCTGTAAATAATGCTCCCAGAAAGCGTTCCACTATCCTTAATCCCTCCGGGTAAATCAGCTTCTTTTCTTCCGCAATCCGTTTATTGATTGTCTTCAGAAAGATATCTGATTTTAATACTTCCTTCTGCTCCCCGTTTTCCTCTACTGTTTCTTTTTCTTCACTTTCCAGTATTTCAATCAACTCTGTCTTAGTCATCTATTTACCTCCCGAAGCTCATCCAATAGTCCAATATCACACTCCCGCCACTTGGTATTTTCATCGAATCCAGTTTGTTTCCGATTCTTTCTTTTGCGACATCGGTAAGTATTATTCGTCCTTCTTCATCTTTTACATTAATGATTGTTTCCTTCAATATATCAAAATCAACTTCCCTGATTTCCCAGTTTATACATGGAAGAAGCTTTCCGAGAATAATGTCTTCCGTAGTCGCTCCTCTGCCTGCCATATATTCTACTTTTTTCCTACATCTCGGAGAAAAGCGAAGTGGAGCTCCGTAAATCCTCTGCCTGTGTTCATTGAAGAACAGTTCTATTTCATCATAGATTCTCTTTACATCTTCCGTGATCTTTGCTGCATCATTACCTTCATCCGCATAAATCTGTTCTTTTGGCTGACTGAGTATCGTCCACGTCAGTTTCCATGGTTCTAATTCCGCTACCGGAGCGATTTCCTCTCTGATTCGGTCAGGATCATCATCTGATGATAACTCAATGATAATACTCCTATCCAAGACCTTCGGACTGATATTTTTTGACAACTCATCTGCGTTCAAGGTACCAATAAACTGCACATTTCCGGGGATTCTCAGGTCACTCAGCAGTTTCCAATCTTCCTCATTTGTCTCTTTGATCTCTCGTAACTCCGTTTCGCTGAGCAACGAAAGTCTTCCGTCCAACTCCATCGCACTAAGAATCATTGAAAAATAATACTCCACATGAGCCAGATTCATTTCGTCCAGTACAACAAAAAATGGCTTTCCCTCGGCTTCCTCCTTTTTTGCATCAATCAGCGCATCCAAAAACACCGTATGTACATAGCTTTTATCATTCGCATTATAATATCCGAGAAGATCCTGACTGTCCGTCCAGTTCGGCTGTACAACTACCCTTCTTACCTCGGCACCGATTGCTTTTCTGATATACTCGGAGAATGATGATTTACCGGAACCCGGAGCACCCGTCAATAATATGATTTGTCCGGAACCAATTGCAGATAAGAAGCACGCAACAAGCCTTTCCGCATCTTTGTAATACTTCATCCTGTTCCACATATTTCCGACGATATGATCAACAAGTCTTTTATGTACTTCCTCCGTAATATCATGATCATTGATATACTTTCTGATTTCTTCTGTCTTTTTATTTTCCGTTTCTTCCAGCTTCCTGACAAAGCCTCTTAGATATCCTATATAATTATCTTTTTCGTTTTGCACATAGTCTTTTTGCTCTTGAATCATTTTGTCAAATTCTTCTTTTTTCTGATCCAATTCTGCTTCTTTTTCCTGATTAATGCGTGTCTGTTCCTCAAATCGATTCTCCAGCTCCCGAAGTTGCATTTCGCTGTCTTCAATCTCTTTCTTCTGTTTTTCCAACAAGTCTTTCAGCCTCTGCTCTTCGTTGTTCTGATATTCTGCAATCTCTTTATTCTGTTCCTGCAATAGTTTTTTCAGCCTCTGTTTTTCTTTGACCTGATACAAATCCGAAGTTCTTGCAATCAGTTCTTCATATTCGCTTCTGCCTATCAGTTCGGTTATATTGCGAATTCCTATTTCCAGATTTGAATTCCTTTCCTCCAGCTTTTCATATTCTTCTTTTAATTCTGTATATTTCCCTTGATTAGCTTTGAATCTCTTCCTAAGATCTTTATTTTCATTAACATATTCCGATATAAAATCTTCACTCTTCCGAATCTTTTCTTTGATCCTTTCAATCATCGCATTCTCTTTTTTTACTGATTCCTTTGTTTTTTTCACTAATCGCAAAGAATCTGCAAGCTCTTTTTTTTCCTTGGATATTTCGATCATGGAGAGTTCTTTTCCCTCTTTCAGTCTTTCCATCAGAAGATTATAGTTCTCCTCCAGCCAAGGAAACTCGCTCAATTCGTCTTTGATCTTATCTTTTTGTTGCGCTAATTCGTTTTCTATTTTTCTTCTTTCTTTTTCAATTTCGTTCTCTAAACCATTTTTCCTATTATAGATCTCCTCGGCCTGCCTATTAAGCCCCACTATTTCACTTTCCAAATCCTTTGTTATCTCTGGAATCACGATATTTGCTCTCGCCTGTAATTCTGAATACTCATATCGTTTTTCCATTATTGTTGCCTTATAGCGATATCGTTCCTCATCATATCTTATTTTGCATATTACAAGTTCACCTTCAGCATACTTTTTCACGCTGAGCGTAGTAACCTTACATCCATTGATTTTCGGAATCACTTTAAAAGGATACAGTTGGATCGGTAGTATTCTATAAATGCCCCTTCCTTTGTCTTTTCCTTCTGTGAACTCGTATATTTTCTCCCCAATTTTACCAATCACATACAATCCGTCTTCCGGATAGTCTTTGATTTCATAATCAAATAAATACTTATTCCAATATCGATATCCGAATTTACTTATAATTTGCTCTCTTTCCATTTTTTCTGTTCTTCCTGTTCTTACGCTTGCTCAATAATACTCCATTTTAAGTTCCCTTATTAAAGAATCTTAAACGTACAATGAGGCTTTGTCGTCCCGTTTTCATCCGTTATTTCTGTCTTTTCAACATTTATATAATGGCTGCTTTCACCTATTATATCATTGAAATTCGTGCGCAGTCCCCGCCATTTTACTTCTCTGGCGATCATTTTCACCTGGCTATTGCCTTTAGGCAGAGAATCAATTAGTCCCATTAATGCATCACGCTCATTTTTAGCCTCCTCAAGAACAGCTGCCTTATTCAGATTTCCTAACGCGTCTATCGGATCTTCTCCAAGCATGGACACCGGCTCCGAAGAATAAGTCCTGGTTATAAAACTGAGCCAGTAGCATTTTAAATTCTTTATTTCTTTTCTATGTTTCAGGCTTGCTTTTAACCTTTTGATCCATTCAAACATACAAATACAATCCTATCTGTTCTTCTCTTTATCAACAATCAGAACCCCAAACTATCGTTAACCAAAATAACATGAATCCTGCCGGCGTGTCTTGAAAAACGGGTGATCAGGAACTGGCAGCAGATGGTGTCCGGAGACTTGCAGTTAAAGCAGGAGCCTGTCTTAGCGCACGGGGTTGAGAGTCCGAAGCGCTGGGCGTTGATCGGAGCAGCGACATTGCGTGCTCTCTTCATGGCTCCGTCTATATCGTCACACACCTTGTTCATGCCCACGATGAAGATAACCTTCTTTGGTCCCTGGGCGATGGCCGAAACACGGTTTGAGTTACCGTCGATGTTCACGATCACACCGTCCTCGGTTATCGCATTCGCGCTTGACAGAAAGAAGTCCGCGTCATAGGCCATGAGCATGGCCGCACGCTTGTCCTCGTAAGCATCACGGTCTATGAAGTTGTAGTTTCCGTCTTTAAGCTTATCCACAAGCCCTATTTCGTGTGCGCTCATACATCCGCCCATGGTCACTGAGCTGCCTTCCGGGATAAGGTCCAACGCAAGCTTTACGGCCTCTTCCTTATCCTTTGCATAATACCCTGTCATGTTTCTTGAATTAATCCCCGCAATAACCTTCTGTGCCAAAAGCTCATTTCTCTTGTAGATATTCTCGTTCATAATACCTTATCTCCTTTTTTACTATCATTTTTTACTTTCCGCAAAGTCCCTTCACATAGCAGGTCGCACACTTTTCGCTCCTGCACTTAGGAAGGTTGTTATTTCTTATGTTGTTTGCCGCGTCGATCACGCCCTTTCGAACGCTTTCAAGCACTTCCTGCTTAACCTCTTCCCTGGCGTTCTTTGAACCGTCCGGGTGGTCGAGGTTGTATATCTCAAGATAGTCAGCCTTCTTTCCCGTAGCATTCTCGTATCCCAAAGCGTATATCTTGAGCTGTTCGGCGTTCAGGCACTGCTCTGCATCCTTGCCTGCGGACTTTAAGTCTACAATAGACACCTTTTCCGAACCCGCGGTATCTACTGATTTAACTAAGTCTATCCTTCCGTTCACGCTCACGCCCTGTCCCATCTCAAGGTTGATGTTCATCTCCGAAGCGATCACCTTGTCGGCATTGGCTTCATTCTGCTTTACATAAGCTTCGGCGCATTTCTTAGCGCCCTTAAGTGACTTGTCAAGCTGCGCGCTGTTGGCATAAGGCAGGAAAAGCGCCTCCTCGGCTATTTGGTCTATCTCTGCCTTGTTCGGTCTTCTGCCCTCTATCCACGCACGGTGTATGTGCATCATTATCTCATGAAGCACCTTGCCGTAGCCCTGGACATCCTTGTACGGCTGAACAAATCCGTAGAAGTTCGACAGCTTGAACCTGTACGGACAGTCGTAATAGTTTGATAACAGCGAGAAGTTCAACACTATCGGAAGCGGATCACTGTTCATCTCCGGCAGGTGCTCAGCTGTATAAGCATGCGCATCCGAGTACTCCTGCAGATATCGTGACTTCCTGGCTTCATCGAAGAAGACAACCGGAATCTGGGACAACCCTCCGTAGGTCTCACTGTATGTCATGAACAGATACTTCTTCGCTCTTGTTATAGCAACATATACTAACTTCCTTACATCCTCGGTTCTGTTACCGAACACCTCATAGTTCGGAAGCCAGTCTGTCACCGCATCCCCTGCCATATTCTCAATCGCATCAACCGCACCGTAGATTTTACCTTTTCTGTCATAGTCGTCCCTGTCGTAGATTTCCTTGACCATCGCAGGTATGAAAACAGCCGCAAACTCCAGTCCCTTAGACTGATGGATAGTCATTATTCTCACGGCATCTGAACGGATGTATGAGTTATCATCTTCTCCTCTTGCGTAAAGCCCGTCCGCTACCTTGTTTATGTGCTCCACAAACTTTGTAAGCTTAACGGTAGCCATATCCGTAAAGAACATCTTCTCAAAATCGGATATCACCCTGCTTGTCATGCCGAGATTATACAGAACCTGCTCTGCTGCCTTTTCACCCTCCATGTTTATCACATTCAGGTATCCGATAAACTCCTGGTATATGCCCTGAATGTTGAAGTCAGAACCGAATTTCATGGAGCTCCAATCCATGTCCTCGATGAACTTCAAAGCCCCGTCGATTCCGTCCGTTAAGCCTTCGCAGCCGTAATAATTATTTATCTCCAGCCAGCAAGCCTTTGTTTCATTATATGCCTCGTCATCCTCTTCAAGCTCGTTCTTGCGCTTAAACCTGTATATGGTTTTTGATTTGGTTCCATCTTCCGTAGGAATAGATTTCGCTTCGAAGTACCTGTATTTTATGTACCTGAAAAGAGCCGCAAAAGCCTTGTATTCCGGTGTCTTGTAAAGCGCATTCATACCTTCCACCTCGTAAGGTATGCCTTCGGCTTTAAGCTTTTCGGCAAGTATCATCTGGTACTCAACCAAGGGTTTTCCGTAGTGTAAGTAATCTCTCTGTCTTAACAGGACCGCCATCTCGGAATAAGGAATTCCCAAACCGCTCAATTCCTTTATCCTCGCAACTATAAAATCAGCTTCCCCGGCATAATCCGTGAAGCTCTTCCACACTGTATCTCCCGGTTCATACTCAAGCGCATATCCCGGTCTTTTCCCCCGTTCCATCTTTTTATAGGTTTTATCACCTATGTGATTATTGCCTATAACTGCATTTGCTATGTCAATTACCGCCTCTGTGCTTCGGAAATCATAATTCAGATAAAACCTGTCTGCACCGTACTTATCAGCAAACTCAATTATGTTCTTCTCGTCGCTTCCCCTGAACTGGTAAATGGTCTGATCGGCATCTCCCACAACACAGACATTGGTATCCCCGCCATACTCTGTTCCGTACTTTTTGAAAAGCGCCACAAGCTTCTCCTGCGACGGATTACAATCCTGGTACTCGTCTATTGTAAGATACTTGACACGCTCATATATCTTTGCAGCAACAGGATCCATCTCTCCCTGATTTATGTCCGAATCCGGATCAAGGAGCTCGATCATCTTCTTTATAACCCCGGAAAAGTCAAAGTATTTTTCCTCCGACAGAGAATTGTTGTACTTTGTGACATACCCCTTCAAACGGTCATCCCATTTTTCCCTGTGCTGCACGGAGAACCAGCTCTGATTAAGCAGGGAAACAAGATCGATATAATGCTTCAGTTTTTTATCATACTTTTCATCCCGAACATAACCGTATACTGACCTGTCATATGAATAATTCAGATTATGCGCGCTGTCGATAACCGAATCCTTAAACCCGGTTTCATCCGTTCCCATGCTTTTTCTCTCTATGAATACCCTCGCCTGAACCTCATCAAGCACACTGTACTTTGCATACTCGGGCACATAATCCTGGAGCATGTTCAGGCAGAACGCATCTATCGTGCCGATGAACATGTCCGCGAAGCCGACAGTTCTGCCAAGCAGCTTCTCACCCTGAACGTATATCCTCGATTTGAGCTCCGTTGCCGCCTTCCTTGTAAATGTAATGGCGACTATGTTCTTCGGATCAACCCCGCTTGCGATCAGATTGACGATGCGGAGTGTGACCGTCTTCGTCTTCCCGGCACCGGCACAGGCGATTATCTCAAGGTCGCGGTTTATGCACTGTACCGCTCTGAGCTGTTCTTCAGTCAGGTTTTCTTTGTTCAACTTCTCTGTGAGATCCATACCTTTATTCTCCCTTGCTGCTATACTATCCGTTCCCCTTACTTTTTCTTCTTTCCTCTGTCACATAAGCCTTGTACTTCCATATCCACGAATACAGCGATGACTTCTTGTAACCCTCCTCCTACTCCATCATATATGTTTTTTCAGACCCTTTGTTCCATAGCTTCTGCTGTTTTTCAACGCTTCGGTCACAGTTGCGTTCGGGGATGTTTTCGCGGACGCCTTTGCAGCTTCCTCCTGCTTGGCGTATTCTTCCATAACCTTGCGCTCCAATGCCGTTGCTTCCGACTTTTCTGCTGCAGTCTCTTCCGCAAAACGCTCCTCAACCTCATCGAAAAACGCCTTGTAAAAGTCGTCGGTGTCTCTCGGGAGTACCCCGTTCACTCCCTTGTAACCCTCATACCTCTTCGAACCGTTCAGCAGGCTCCTGTATGCCTTTAAAGCACTGATGAGGTCAGGATATCTGCTTGTGTCCATACTGAGATTAAATGACGATAAGCCATCATCGATCTCTTCCTCCCTGCTCATGGTTGAAAACCACATCACGCAGGGATAGCAGACCTGTCTTAATTCGCTCTTTCGAAACAGCGCACGCCCTATCAGATAAAGGCCTGCACCGCTGCTTTGATCTATGTGCAGCGGGAGAAAGCACTCGGTCAGACCCGCTTTGGTAACACTGTTGTACATGACCGATACTCTCCTGATGAATTCATCCGAGAAAAGGTCAGCCTCCGCCCCCTGCTGTCTTTCGGAGGACTCTCCTTCGGAAGACTGCCCTTCAAAAGAAGGTGTTATATCCGGGCGTATCTCTATGAGCTCCTTGCCTTCGCCGTTTTTTGCAGGCTCGTATCTTATGCTGTAGCCGTTGTTTCTGAAGTCATCGGTTATGCAGCCTCTCAGCAGAGCACTTGCCAGCTTGTCGAAATCCTTCTCGAGCTCATCCGCACCCACACCGCTGTCAAGCTTCTTCTTGAACTTAACTGGCAGCTTTCCGCTGTCCCTTATAAGCTCACAG
Source organism: uncultured Eubacteriales bacterium (assembly GCA_900321145.1). Taxonomy (GTDB): domain Bacteria; phylum Bacillota; class Clostridia; order Lachnospirales; family Lachnospiraceae; genus Coprococcus_C. The sequence goes on from ONVB01000113.1 coordinate 11,658, forward strand.
AGCACCTCGATATATGTATCTTCATCCAACTGTTCATACAGAAGACACGCATCATGAGCTGCTTTGAGCAGGATGTACTTGTCGCCGATTTTTTTCTCTGTAAGCTGCCTTTTTATCTCCTTCGGATCCAAAGCAAGCTGTTTTGCCTTCCTGTCCTTTCGATCCTTGAACATACTGTAGATTCTGCTATTCTCCCGGTGCCGCGCACCGGTCTTCTCGCGCTTGTCCTTCTCGGTTCTGAGCCGCCAGTCATCCCACAGTTTTGCATAAACGACTGCTTTATTATCATTGACTAATGTATTAGTCATGAAATCAACCTCGCTCTTTTTATCTCTTCGGCCAAAATCTTATTCGTTTCCTCAACCCGGTGCGCTATAAGGCCGTATGCCTTGCCGAGTGATATGGCGGAAAGCTCATGCCTGTAGAGGAAGATGTCTATCATCTCGGTTATATCCTCCTCCATGTTCTCACGCTCAACCTTAAACAGCTTCTCTCTCAGGCGCATATAGGTCTCCGGAAGCCTGTCGCAGTTTCCTATGTGTTCCTTCCAGCTCTTTCTGGTCTCCTCGCAAAACTCAAGCTGTACCTTAAGGTACTGCTCCTCCCACTCCTGCTGCCTGAGGTACTCCTCGTAATCCATCTCCGGAACCTCGTCATCGTCATCGCCATCATTATAAGGATTATCCGGGTCATTTTCATACAGATCGTACTCCGGATCATCCGGTGTGACGACCTTGACATTGAGCTTTATCTTTTTGCCGTCTAATTCTATCTCGGAAGTATCGAACCCGTCCTTGCTTTCAGACTCACTGTTCCCGGCTTCATCATTTTCGGCTTCCGTTTTCTTAGCTTCATCGTTTTCCGACTGTGTATTTTTTGCCGGCGGAAGCACTATCGGCTCATCATCAGCCACATTATCCGGCTCTTCAAACTCCTGTCCGACTATGTCCAGGTAGACCTCATCCGCAATGGCCTTCTCCTCCGCATTGTAGCCGTCCCTTATCATCTTGCCGGTAAGATAGTAATAGGCGTCCGTCAGGTCGGTTATAAAGTCCATCTCCCAGTATTCGTTCAGTCTGTCAGACTCCTCGGTTCCTATAAATGCCTCCTTGTCCTTGAGCTTAAAGACCCTGTCCTTCACAGCATCAAGGATTCCCTTAAATGTATCGTTTATGCTGTATTCGGTATCAAATGCATAGCCGGGCGTTACCAGGGGCGCAACCACAGCACAGTAAAGCACATCCCTGTAGAAATCGAGTGTCTCCTGCTCCGGGAACTTCTTCACGCTCACTGTCCTCTCATAATACTCCGTGAACCCGCCTATAAGCTCATCCAAAAAGGCCTCGACCCTATCCTTGTCAAGCTTTCCGTCATCTCCGGTCACAAAAGGAAGAAAGCTCTCCTTCCTTCCGAGAACCGTATCCTTTATGTCAGCCAGGCTCTTATCCAGATCTTTGGTCCGGTAAAAGCAGTCTACGCTTGCTTCTGCATTATACTCTTTCATAACACCCTCCGTTTCCGACTGTGTGCGGGTTCGCACACAGTCTTAATTATACTAAAATCGAGCTTTTTTTACAAGAATTTATCATGGCAGTGCATGATGTGCAGCGGTCCCGTGACAAGCAGTGTCCATACGATTTCGGCGGCACATTCATAGATTTCCTGTCTCACTTATCGCGCGCTGCCTGCGCATAAAAAAAGGTGACACCCATATCGTATCACCTTGTAGATT
>ONVB01000187.1 GCA_900321145.1 uncultured Eubacteriales bacterium
CCCATTCCTCCCCAGCTTATGGTCATTATGTTAAAGCTATCGGCATTCCCTGCTGTAAGAAGCGCCCATTGTTCATCAAATGCCTTAAAGATATCAGTTGTGAATTCCATTTGTATCCTCCCTATGATTCATTGACAAGTTTCCCGGTCGTGTGCGCGGCGAGCCAAGATTCTTTGTCATTTCCAGACCAAGTTCTTTAGGAAAGCCCAGCCTCACCACATTATCTACAAGCTCATCCCGAGCCCTTAACCACTCCGAATGCTCTGTCATTTTGTTTTAATACTCCATCTATTAAAATCCATTTCCCACCTTTTCATCCTCCAGACTGATATCTCCGATCTCTGTATAGATCATTCCATTCTTTCCGCGATCAGATCTCATCAATGAAATACTTTTCACCCACATTCCCTCGTCCGGTATACGCAGCAGGCCGAAGTCCGGTTCATGCCCGTAGTATGCTTTTCGGAGCACCGTAATATGAGGTGAAAATCTCTTCCTGTCAAAGGGTATCCCGGCATCGGCCAGCAAATGTCGCACCTGCTTTGCACATCTCTTCAAGCTGTCGCCGTCCTTGATCCCAACCCAATACAGATCTCCGAAGTTTCCAAATCCCTCCAATTCCATAGGAAATGAATTGAAAGACAGTCCTTCAAGAACATCCATAACATACCTGGGATCCTTATATTCACCGATAAACGCCAGGGTGAGATGCAGATTCTCCTCTCTGGTATAGTTTCCCTTTATTCCCATATCCCTCATATTTTGCTGAATATAGGTAAGAGTCTGCTTTATTCGGTTCGGAAATTGTATCGCTATAAATAATCTCATCTTCAGTATAAATAACAGGTCGTCATCTCTTACAATATGCATATACTCTTTAAAATCGTCAAAAGTATCCACATTATCTATTTAATCGCTTGACGACTTTCTGAGTTTATTCAGGTTGTTAATGAATTTGCATCCACTCATTTTTATACAATCCATCCTTCAATTAATTAGTGTCTGATATTTTTAACGTTTTATATACTTCCCTGATTTTATTCTAGCATCATCGGGTTTTTTTGAAGTATCTGGAATCAACCATGTCTTACCCTTTTTTATTACACCATCTATTCTTCCCTCTGCACACAGTATACTTATACGCCTTGATGAGATTCCCCATTTTTCAGATAATTCTACAGTAGTTAAATATTCCATACGCTTTTTTCTCCATGAACAAATAAAAAATATATCTGTTCAATATTATATTCATTTATCGGAACATAATCAATATATTTGTACTATGCCCTTTCGATTGCGCGAATATGCGTACAGAAAAAATCTGAACAGCCATCTATTCATTAATAAAACACTCTATATCGTACCGACACTCTGTTTTTTTATGGTTATTCACATTGTTTATGCAAAGCGATCCCAACCGTAATCAGCACTCTTATCTTGGTAATCCGAGGAAGGTCTCAGATCACTTACCTCAATTGAATCTCCCAGCCAAAGCCCTGTACATCTATCTTCGTCCGAACCCGGAAAAGCCATAAGAAGAGGAAGCGGATTTATTCTTGTTGTGGGAACCCCCTCGGAATTTGTATAGGTTAGTCTTGTATTCTCAATATCAAAGAACTCCCCTTTTGAATGGTTTATGGTGTATCTGAAGAATCGTGAATCTCATACAAACAACCCTTCATATGGCGCTTCTTTCCTCACGCCACATGGATTATAGCTAAAGTCATTTGATTTCAACATATAATCAATCCCTTGCCGAACCTCCGTCTCGGCCTCCTTAAATAGTCCGGATACGCATCTGTAGGTCTCTGTTACATAGTCTGCATCATATCCCGGTTCACCCCAGGTCTGTCTTTCAGAAGAAAGCCTTCTTAAAACAGGATTCGTATCTTTATCCGTTATGTTGGTCTGATCTCCTAAAAATACTATTGAATCTCCTCGCATATTACTCCCATGGCTGCCATATCCCCATGCTTGGATCGGTACAGGGTATCATATCCTATGCGATCCCTATCTTCTTTTTCCATTGTTACCCGCCTTTCTCCTGGCTTTTTTCAGACCGTAACTTTTGTGGGACTTTACACGCTCCTTTGTGATCTTAAAATACCCTGC
>ONVB01000148.1 GCA_900321145.1 uncultured Eubacteriales bacterium
GCAAATGTATCGGGTATCCCCGTTAATCAGTTCTGCGAGATGCGCGGACATTTCGAGCATGACAGGGCTATGAAGGAGATAGCCGACAGGGTTAAGAACAGTGCTTATGAGATCATCAACAGAAAGCGTGCGACTTACTATGGCATAGCGATGGCAGTAAAGCGTATCTGCGAGGTTATCATAAGAGATGAGAAGGCTATCCTTCCGGTATCGTGGATGATGCACGGTGAGTACGGACTTGAGGATGTGGTATTAAGCTTCCCGGCTATAGTAGGTAAGGACGGTATCGAGACTACGGTTCCGATCGACTTGAACAAGCAGGAGGTTGAGAAGCTTATCGAGTCTTCCAGGACTTTAAAGGAGATTCAGGACAAGCTTGAGCTTGCTCCGATACCTCAGGCAGCAGAGTAGCATAAGTGATAATATTATGGGTGCCCGAAGACGGCACCCATATTGCTGAAACGAAAGATCTTAAAAAGGATATAGTATGAGATTAGAGATAAGATATGAGGATGAATACCTTCTTGTGGCGGTAAAGCCGGCGGGTATCTCATCGCAGTCGGATAAGTCAAATGACAGAGACATGCTTACCGAGGTAAAGCACTATCTGTTCAACAAAAACGGTGGCAACGGTGAGCCTTATGCAGCGCTTATCAACAGGCTTGACAAGCCTGTCGGCGGGCTGGTGCTTTTTGCAAAGGACGAGAAGACGGCAGCGCTTCTCACCGATATGGTGAAGGAGCATAAGATAGAAAAGTATTATCAGGCGATAGTTACCGGTGAGGTTCCCGAGGAGGTCGGGACTCTGAAGAACTATATGGTTCATGATCCGAAGACAAATGTGTCTAAACTGACAGACAAGGATGCGCCCGGAGCCAAGGAAGCCGAGCTCGACTACGAGCTGATAGACGAGTTTGAGACCGACGAGGGAGTGCTCGGACTTTTGCTTATCAAGCTTAAGACGGGAAGACACCACCAGATCAGGTGTCAGCTTGCCGGTATAAACTGCGGTATATACGGAGATGTGAAGTATAATAAAAAGGCAAAGGCAAGGAAGGGCATGAAGGATATAGGGCTTTATGCATCGAGACTTGAGTTTGACCATCCGGTTACCGGAGAACATGTGAGAGTGAAGAGAGAACCCGAGGGCAGCGCCTGGAGGGCTATTGACCTGGACGAGGAGTAAGATTTGAGGATAGAGATTCCGAAGGGTGCAAAGTTCATATTGGACAGTCTTAATGAAGCGGGCTTTACCGGTTATGTGGTCGGGGGCTGTGTGAGGGATGCGTGCCTCGGGATAAAGCCGCATGACTGGGACATAACGACATCAGCGAGACCTGAGCAGGTCAAGGCTTTGTTCAGGAAGACCATCGATACCGGCTTAAAGCACGGAACAGTTACCGTACTTACGGACCGGAATCTGTCGACCGATGGGATCAGCTCCTTTGAGGTAACTACCTACAGGCTCGACGGAGAGTATGAGGATCACCGCAGACCGGCGCAGGTTACATTTGCGGATCGCATAGAGGACGACCTGTCGAGAAGAGATTTTACCATCAATGCCATGGCATATAGCGAGACAGAAGGCTTAGTCGATTGCTTCGGCGGACAGGAGGATCTGTCTAAGGGAGTAGTCAGGTGCGTGGGAAATCCGGACGAAAGATTCTCAGAGGATGCTTTAAGGATCCTAAGGGCAGTCAGATTTGCTGCGAAGCTTGGCTTCAGCATAGATGAGGCTACGATCGAGTCGATAAAGAGTCATGCAGAAGACCTTCGGTTCATCAGCGCCGAGAGGATAAGGGAGGAGCTTACGAAGCTTCTTTGCTCACCGCATCCGGAGATGATAAGAAATGCCTACGAGTACGGGCTCACGAAGGTATTTCTCCCGGAGTTTGATAAGTGTATGGAGACCGCGCAGAACAATCCGTATCATCGTTACAGTGTGGGAGAGCATACCATAAAAGTGTTGGAGAATATACCGCCGGAGGTTCATTTGCGGTATACGGCCCTGCTTCATGATATAGATAAGCCTACGGTGAAGACGACGGACAAGAACGGCATCGACCACTTCTACGGGCACGCGGGAGTCGGCGCGGAGACCGCGGCAGATATACTTAAGCGGCTGAAATTCGACAACGATACCATAAGGAGGGTGTCGCGCTTAGTGAAGTGGCATGATTTCGGCGTAGGCCCCATGCCGAACGAGAAGACTATGAGGCGGTTTTTGGCAAAGCTCGGACCGGATAATTATGAGGATTATCTGGCCATAAAGAGAGCGGATATGGCCGGACAGAGCGACTACCGGGCGGATGAGAAGCAGGCGGTGCTTAAAGAGATAATGAAGATGCATGACAGCATCATGAGTCGCGGAGACTGCCTTTCGTTAAAGGAGCTCGCCTTAAGCGGAAATGATTTGATGAAGCTTGGAATCCCGGAGGGAAGAAAGCTCGGCGAGTGCCTACAGAAGCTTTTTGATATGGTTCTTTCGGATCCTTCGCTCAATACGAGGGATAAGCTGACAGAGATAGTAAAGAATATATGAAAAAATATGTCATACTCCTTCTGCTGGCGTGTGCCTGTGCATTGAGCGGATGCGGTAAGGATGATACGGGAAATATAATGATATACAGGGATACAGAGGAACCTGCCGTGGTCAGGGAGGAGCTCTCCGTTGTATGCGTGATCACGGAGATGAACCTTGAGGAGGGGTACATACGCGTCAACGACTGTGTGGATGACTCCGAGCTTGTCCTGCTGTATCACGGCGGAGTCGAGGTCAGAGACAAGTACGGCAAGGAAATCTCTGTCTCGGGAATAGGCTGCGGAAGCATAGTTGATATCAGCTACTATTCCGATACGGAGAAGATAGTGTCGATTACGCCGGAAAGCAAGGCTCAGATACTGAAAAATGTAACGAAGTTTGCTGCCGATCCCGCCGGTGAAAAAGCGAGCTACAAGGGAACTACCGTGAAGCTCTCACCGGTAGCCTGCGCCTTCGACGGCGACAGGAAGCTTGCCTTAAATGAGGTGAGCACGGAGGATGAGGTAACCCTGAACATATATAACAACCGTCTTTATTCGGTGGTCATCACCAAGGGACATGGCTATGTGCGGCTAAAAAACCAGGATACCTATGTGGGCGGCATGGTCGAGATCGGCTACGGAGTCATAGTTCCCGTAACAGGCGATATGCTCCTGGCGGTGCAGGAGGGAGAGTACACCTTAAGGATATCCAAGGATGGCTATAGTGATACCAAGGAGATCAGGGTCAAGCGCGACAGGGAGGTGTCTGTCGACCTGAAGTCGATCGCGGTTCCCTCGGGCACGGTTACCATCATGCTTGAGGACGAGATAGAGGATGCGCATATCCTTGTGAACGACAATGAGGTATATGGAAATATTTTCACCGGCCAGTACGGCAAGTATGACCTTAAGATAAAGGCAGAGGGGTACAGAAGTTTTCACGGAAGCTTCAGGATAAATGAACCGTCGAAGGAGTATACATTTTCTTTAAAGAAGCTTGAGGACAAGACGACGACGGAAGAACCCACAACCGCAACACCTACGGATGCGAAGAGCACCTCGGAGACGAAGACGAGCGAGAGCACGACGGATACCGAGCAGACTACCGAGACCACAGAGGCGACGACGGCCGATGATCATGTGGATTCGACCGAGACCATAGTAAATGAGGGCAAGGTAACGGAGAACAAGCTTGAGATAAAGGTGACCGACGGGGCTGACGTCTACATAGACGGCGATTATGTCGGGCCCGCACCGGTTGTGACGGACAAGATCGTCGGCAACCATACCGTAACGCTCTATAAGTCGGGCTTTATCATAAAGAGCTACAGTATCCTTTCGCTGGATGACGGAAAGGATCAGAGTATGGCTTATCCGTCGCTGACAAAGCTTGAATGACACATTTTCCCTTAAGAATCACGGGGAATGTTCAAAAAAAGTTCATAAAAGATATTGTTCTATAAAAAAATACTTGAAAATACAAGAATATATATCAAGATTAAAATATAATGCATATCTTAGGGCATGTATATATAGAAATAAAGCAACACGCAATACAATAAGGAGGCAAGTCATGGATTACAGGAAGATCTATGAGGAGTGGGTTTCAAATCCGTTCTTCAGCGAAGAGACAAGAAAGGAACTTCTCGCCATAAAGGATGACGAAAGAGAGATCAAGGAACGTTTCTACAAGGATCTTGAGTTCGGTACCGCGGGATTGAGAGGTATAATCGGAGCAGGCATCAACCGCATGAACAACTATGTGGTTGCGAAGGCTACACAGGGACTTGCCAATTATATAATCCACAGGAAGAAGCAGAAGAAGGGAGTTGCCATAGCGTTTGACTCCAGAAGATGCTCACCCGAGTTTGCCGATGTGGCCGCGCTTTGTCTTGCTGCCAACGGTATCAAGGCTTATGTATTTGATTCGCTTCGCCCGACACCGGAGCTTTCCTTCGCTGTCAGGTACTTGAACTGTGTGGCAGGTATCAACATTACCGCAAGCCACAATCCTGCCGACTACAACGGTTATAAGGTATACTGGGAGGACGGTGCCCAGATCACACCGCCTCATGACGCGGGAATCATGCGCGAGGTCAAGGCGATCACTGTTCAGGATGCTCAGACCATGCCTAAGCAGGAGGCTATCCACGAGGGTCTGTACGAGATAATCGGCAAGGAAGTTGACGATGCATATATGGCTGAGCTTAAGAAGCTCGTTATACATCAGGATTGCATAGACAAGTACGGTTCTGAGATAAAGGTTGTATACACACCCCTTCACGGCACCGGAAATATACCGGCCAGAAGGATCTTAAGAGAGATAGGTTTCCAGAATGTAATGGTAGTTCCCGAGCAGGAGATGCCGGACGGCAACTTCCCGACGGTAAGCTATCCGAATCCCGAGTCGGCTGAAGCATTTGAGCTTGCACTTAAGCTTGCAAAGCAGCGCGAGGCGGACCTTGTGCTTGCTACCGATCCCGATGCGGACAGACTCGGTGTATATGTGAGGGATAAGGCTGGTGAGTATCACTGCCTTACAGGAAATATGTCGGGCAGCCTGCTTGCCGAGTATGAGCTGTCACAGATCAAGGCAACCAAGGGCATACCGGAGGACGGCGCTCTTATCAAGTCCATAGTTACCACGAATCTTGTAAACGGTATGGCAAAGGCTTACGGAGTAGAGCTTATAGAGGTGCTGACAGGCTTCAAGTATATCGGACAGAAGATGCTTGAGTTCGAGACCAGGGGACATGGCACATATCTCTTCGGCTTTGAGGAGAGCTACGGATGCCTTATCGGAACCCACGCAAGGGACAAGGATGCGATCGTTGCGACCATGGCACTTTGCGAGGCAGCAGCCTTCTATAAGTCTCAGGATAAGACTCTTTGGGATGCTATGATAGATATATATGAGAAGTATGGTTATCATAAGGACTGCATCCATACGCTCACACTTGCCGGCATCGAGGGCTCAGAGAAGATAGCTTATATCATGGAGCAGCTTAAGAAGAACACACCTAAGGAGATCGCAGGTCTTCAGGTGCTTTGGGCAAGAAATTATGACAACGATACCGCAACAAATATGCTGAACGGAGCTGTGCTTCCGACACAGCTGCCTAAGTCAAATGTAGTATATTACGAGCTTGAGGGAGATGCATGGCTTTGCGTCAGACCTTCGGGAACAGAGCCGAAGATCAAGTTCTATTACGGCATCGTAGGAAACAGCATGGAGGATGCCGATAAGAAGGCAGTCGAGTTCCAGAGCGCGCTTGAGAAAATGATAGAGTATATGATGTAAGCGATAAGCGACGAGAGCGCACAAAAATAGAGATTCCCTGAAAGCTTGCTTTCAAAGGGAATCTCTTTTTTGTGCATTTGAGTGCAACGGATACTGAGCAAGCCACAGGCTTGCGAAGTGGGCTCTCGTCGAAGAAAAACTACATCTGTTCCGGACACTCTATTCCGAGTAAGTCCATGGAATCTTTGATTATCTTTTTAGTGATATACACTAATGTCAGTCTTGCATTTCTTAAATTATCTTCCTCAACAGATACTCTCACGGTATTGTAGAACTTGTTGAAGCTCTGCGCGAGGGCCACGGAGTAACGTGCAACAACCGATGGCTCGTAGCGCTCGGCGGCATCCTTGACAACCTGCGGGAAGCGTGAGATCTCCTTGATAAGGTCGATCGTCTCGGGCTCTGAGAGGCAGGCATAATCTATATCTTCCGATGCGGTAAAGTCGGGCTGTTTTCTCAATATGCTTGCGCAGCGTGCGTAGGTATACTGTACATAAGGACCGGTCTCGCCGTCGAAGTTTAAGAGCTTCTCCCACTTGAAGGATACATCCTTTATCCTCTGATTGTAGAGGTCGTTGAAGAGTACTGCGCCGAC
>ONVB01000282.1 GCA_900321145.1 uncultured Eubacteriales bacterium
AATAAGATATATTCGTTCGTGTCATCCTGAGCGTAGCGAAGGATCTTATAAGGATAAAAAAACAAAGGAGAATATAATGGACTTAAAGGGAAAAACTGCCCTTGTCACCGGCGGTGCAAGGGGGATAGGTAAGGCAATAGTACTCGAACTGGCAAAGCTCGGTGCAAATGTAGCAACCTGCTATGCAAGGAGTGCCGAAGCTGCAGAAGCGGTGATCGAAGAAGCAAAGGGCTTCGGTGTGAACGGCATAGCAGTAAAGGCCGATGTCTCGGTTGCCGAGGATGTGACTAACATGATAGACGTTGTGTCTAAGGAGTTAGGCGGAATAGATATACTTGTAAACAATGCGGGCATCACAAAGGACAACATCATAGTCGGACTTACAGAGGCGGATTTCGATATGGTTGTCGACACGAACTTAAAGGGCGCCTTCCTTGCCTGTAAGGCGGTTGCAAGGCCGATGATCAAAAAGAAGGGCGGAAGGATAATAAATATAAGCTCCATAGTCGGAGTTAACGGCAACGCCGGACAGTCAAATTACGCTGCATCGAAGGCGGGACTTATAGGGCTTACAAAGTCACTTGCCAAGGAGCTCGGCAAGAAGGGCATAACCGTAAATGCGGTTGCACCGGGCTTTATAAGCACGGATATGACTGCTGCCATGACAGAGGAGGCTACCGCAAAGATGAATGCTATGATACCTGCGGGAAGACCGGGACAGCCGGAGGAGGTCGCAAAGCTCGTGGCATTTCTAGCATCGGATGATGCGGCCTATATCACCGGACAGGTGATAGGTATAGACGGCGGTATGTAGCGAGTGCTTGTAAGGTAGCATAATGAGCGTAAAAAATAAAGAGGTGAAAATCATGAGAAGAGTAGTTATAACAGGAATGGGAACCGTAAATCCTATAGGAAAGAGTGTTGCCGAGACATGGGAGAACGCAAAGAAGGGCGTGTGCGGAATAGGCCCCATAACCCAGATAGATGTGACAAACCATGCGGTAAAGCTCGCAGGCGAGATCAGGGATTTCGATGTGACTACCGTAGTAGACAAGAAGGAAGCAAGACATATGGCCCGCTTTACGCAGCTCGGAATGGTTGCTGCCGATGAGGCCATGAAGCAGAGCGGCCTTGATATGGAGAAGGAAGATCCGTTAAGATGCGGAGTTATCTTCTCGAGCGGTATCGGCGGACTTCAGTGCTCCGAGGACAATGTTGCAACCGGTGAGAGACGCGGATATGACAAGATATCCCCGTTCTACATACCTCAGACCATACCGAATATGTCCGGCGGACAGATCGCGATAAGATACGGACTCAAGGGTATGTGTACCTGCGTGGTCACTGCATGTGCAAGCTCGAACAATGCCATAGGTGATGCTTTTCATTATGTAAGGGACGGCTATGCAGAGGTAATGCTTGCAGGCGGTTCCGAGTCATGTATCACTCATCTCGGACTCGGCGGATTTACGGCTATGACCGCACTTAACAAGACGGACGATCCGAACCGTGCCTCGATCCCCTTTGATGCGGAGAGGGCCGGATTTGTTATGGCCGAGGGCGCAGGTATCCTTGTGCTTGAGGAGTATGAGCATGCAAAGGCAAGGAGAGCCGAGATTCTCGGCGAGGTAGTCGGCTACGGTGCAACATGCGACGCGCACCACATCACTGCTCCCGATCCCGAGGGCAACGGCGGTGCAGCTGCCATGATGATGGCTGTAAAGGATGCAGGCATCACACCCGAGCAGGTAGGCTATATCAATGCTCACGGCACATCAACACATCTTAACGATGCGGGAGAGACCAAGGCTATAAAGAAGACCTTCGGTGATCATGCGTATAAGCTTATGGTAAGCTCAACAAAGTCCATGACCGGACATCTTCTCGGAGGAGCAGGCGCGGTAGAGGCTATATTCTCTGCCATGGCTTTAAAGGATGGCTTTATACCGGCTACGATCAATTACAAGGTTCCCGATCCGGAGTGCGACCTCGATATCGTACCGAACGAGGGAAGAAATGTTCAGGTTGAGTATGCGCTTTCGAACTCACTCGGATTCGGAGGACATAACGCGAGCGTATTGTTGAAGAGAGTATAAAAAGATTCTGAGGGCGCAGCCCGAAGAATCTTAAAAAAGGAGAACATAAAGTGGAATTAAATTCAAACCAGATTCAGGAGATAATCCCGCACAGATACCCCTTTCAGCTTGTAGACAGGATACTTGACTATGAGCCGGGCAAGTATGCAAAGGGCATCAAGTGCGTGTCGGTAAATGAGATGCAGTTCATGGGACACTTTCCGGCACAGCATGTGATGCCGGGAGTGCTTATAGTAGAGGCTCTTGCACAGGTCGGTGCGGTGGCGATACTCACCGAGGAGGAGAATAAGGGCAAGATAGCCTTCTTCGGCGGTATCAAGAATGCCCGCTTTAAAAAGCAGGTGATCCCGGGCGATGTGCTTGAGATGGAATGCGAGATAATAAGCCAGAAGGGACCGATAGGTACCGGCAAGGCCACCGCAAAGGTGGACGGTAAGGTGGCGGTAGTTGCGGAGCTTACCTTTGTGGTTCAGACAGATAAGTAAGAGGTGTTATCATGGCGGCAGGCGGTTCGTGTGAGTATTGCGCATACTATACCTACGACGAAGAGTACGAGGAGTATGTGTGTGATGTAAATATGGATGAGGATGACTACGGACAGCTTATGTCAAGAGGATTTAAGGGTTGTCCTTATTTCAGGGACGGCGACGAATATAAGGTGGTAAGACACCAGATCTGATAGGAGTATCGGCTATATGAAAAAACAAACGAAGAAGCTGACAGCGTTGATATTGACAGTGTGTATGCTTGTTCTTTCGGTCACGGTATACAGCCCGAGGGCGCAGGAACAGGATGATCTTCCGACGACTGCGGCGCAGGAGCAGACGGAGGAGTATGTTCCCATAGAGGGCAGACAGCGCCAGGAGGATATGAACAGCTACCGTTACAAGAACGGTAAGCCCATAGAGTACTCAGGTGAGCTGGTCGGTGAGTCAAATGAGGTAGGGACCATAGGCTACAACACATTTGTTGATTCAAAGGGCAGCGAGCATGTGACTACGGTGCTTGCTCACGGAGTGGATGTATCTACATGGCAGCCTAATATCGACTGGGCCGAGGCGAAGGAGTCGGGACTTGTCGATTTCGCGGTTTTGAGATGCGGCTATGGTGATAACCTTGTGAGTCAGGACGATGACACATGGTTTTACAACGCTACCGAGTGCGAGAGACTCGGTATTCCGTACGGTGTCTATATCTACTCATATGCGCAGAATGCGGCTATGGCTCACAATGAGGCAGCTCATGTGCTAAGGCTTCTTCAGGGAAGAAATATGCAGCTTCCGGTATTCCTTGATATGGAGGACTACAGTCAGCTTGCCATAGGCAAGGATATGCTTGCCGTGGTAGCAAAGACTTTCTGTGATGATATACAGGCAGCAGGATATGATGTCGGTATATATGCAAATACCAACTGGTTTGAGAATTATCTGACAGATCCGGTGTTCAAGACCGATTCATGGCTTATATGGTGCGCGCAGTACTACGGCTATTGCCAGTATGAGGGTGCGCATGATATATGGCAGTATTCGAGTGGCGGCAGTATTCCCGGCATGCCGGGCAGGATAGACGTAAACTACTGGGTATATGATAATATTACCGCAAACGGACAGAAATATGCAGGCTATCTGACAGGAGGGAAATTCCCCAAGAAGGATAATATCACTTACCTGCCGGATGCGGATATCAGATACAAGTCTTATGTGGACGGAACAGGCTGGGAGCCTTTGATGAGAGGAGATAACCAGCAGAGCGGTGTGAAGGGCAGTGGAAAGCGTATAGAAGCCATATCCATATGCAAGGGTAATAAGCTGTCGGATATAGACGGTGATGTGGCTTATCAGGGTTATTTCCAGGGAAGCGCCTGGAGCAGCTGGGTCAAGAACGGCACCAAGTGCGGCGAGATCAACTCGGGCAAGAGAATGGAAGCGATGGCCGTAAGATTCGAGGGCGACCTGGCAGAGAAGTACTCTGTGTACTACAGGGTATATGTACAGGGTTACGGCTGGCTGGGCTGGTCGTGCGACGGAAGTCCGGCGGGAACCATGGGTAAGGAAAGGCGTATAGAATCCTATCAGATAGTTGTGGTGGATAAGAATAATGTGCCTTCTTACTTAAAGGACTGCAAGACAAATGCTTTAAAGGAAAACCAGCTTGCGATAAATATATGTACTCAGGCAGAGGGCTGGGCCGCAAGAAAGTTTGACGGTTCGGTGGTCGGCTCGATCTATAACAATAATCCCATACTCGGATACAGGTTGTACAACAGGACCGGTGTTTCGGGAAATATAAAGTATAAGTCCTTTGTGCAAAAGACCGGCTGGGCACCGTGGGTAATAAACGGAAATGTATCGGGCTCACCGGATCTTATGAGGAGAGTGGAAGCGATAGCCGCTACATTTACGGGAGAAGCTGCAAAGAGCTTCGATCTCTATTACAGGACTTATGTAAAGGGATACGGCTGGCTCGGATGGGCTTCAAACGGAACGGCGGCAGGTACCAGAGGAAAGTCGCTGCCGATATATGCCGTGCAGTTCGACCTTGTCAACAAAGGCGGTAAAGCACCCGGTTCGAGTGCAAACGCATACATCAGATAGGCGAATTTATATGAAAAACAGCAGGGGCTTTTGCTCCTGCTCGTTTCACTTTGAGTTACGAGGGAGGTGCGATTATGACGAAGTCATAATTTTGCATCGCACCGACCGACTGGGCAGGATTGCTTTAGCAATCGTGCCATTAC
>ONVB01000076.1 GCA_900321145.1 uncultured Eubacteriales bacterium
CCGAGAGGCGGTATGATCATGTGCTCAAACGAGGTAAATGAGAAGTACAACTTCAACAAGGCTGTATTCCCGGGCATCCAGGGCGGTCCGCTCATGCATGTGATCGCAGGTAAGGCTGTATGCCTTAAGGAAGCTCTTACTCCTGAGTATAAGGCTTACCAGCAGCAGGTAGTAAAGAACGCGGCTACACTTGCATCGGCTCTTATGGAGAGAGGATTCAAGATAGTTTCGGGCGGTACCGACAATCACCTTATGCTCGTTGACCTTCAGAACCTTGAGCTTACGGGCAAGGAGGTTGAAAAGGCTCTCGATGAGGTACATATCACCGCGAACAAGAACACGGTTCCGAACGATCCGAAGTCACCTTTCGTGACAAGCGGTATCAGACTCGGTACTCCGGCTGTTACGACAAGAGGTGCAAACGAGCAGGATATGATCGTCATCGCAGATGCTATCAAGGCTGCGGTTATCGATAAGGATGACGCGAAGGCTATGGAGCTCGTGAAGAGTATCACTGAGAAGTATCCGCTGTACCAGTAAAAGAAAGAAATATATATGGAAGAAAACAACAACGAACGCAACAATGGCAATAAGGGTGGCGGCAAGAAAAAGCCGTCACCCACTCTTATAGTGCTGATAATCTCCATGCTGCTGACGCTTGTGTTCTGGCGCGGTTATGCTTCCTTCAAGAATTCGGGACAGAACAAGCTGACCTACAGTGAATTCCTGAAGATGCTCGACGAAAAGAATGTGGCAAATGTCAAGATACGGGGCAGCGAGATAACGTTTGAGCCCGTGAAGGACGAGAACGGTTCTTTTAACAAGGTAAAGTACTATGTGGTAAGGACCGATGATTATGAGCTTGTGGAGAGACTTCACAAAGCGGGCGTTACATTTGAGGAGATAGACGAGGGCAGCTCGGCCATAGTATCCACGATCATTTCATATGTGATCATGATAGGCGCCTTCTACATCATGCTTATGCTTATCATGAAAAATGCGTCGAAGTCCGGCGGCATCATGGGAGTGGGCAAGTCAAGCGCTAAGATGTATGTGGAGAAAGAGACCGGCATTACATTTAAGGATGTGGCCGGACAGGCTGAAGCCAAGGAAAGCCTGACCGAGATGGTCGACTTTTTGGAGAAGCCGGAGAAGTACCTGGAGATAGGCGCGAAGCTTCCGAGAGGCGCTCTTCTTGTGGGGCCTCCGGGAACGGGTAAAACCCTGCTTGCCAAGGCGGTTGCCGGAGAAGCGAAGGTTCCGTTCTTCTCACTTTCCGGATCGGAATTTGTGGAGATGTATGTGGGCGTCGGTGCATCGAGAGTGAGAGACCTCTTCAAGAGGGCGAACTCCATGGCGCCGTGCATAATCTTTATAGATGAGATAGACGCCATAGGAAGAAGCCGAGATACAAGGCACGCCGGCGGAGACAGTGAGAGAGAACAGACCCTGAATCAGCTTTTGTCCGAGATGGACGGCTTTGACACCTCAAAGGGCATAGTGGTGCTTGCGGCAACCAACAGGCCGGAGGTTTTGGACAAGGCGCTTTTAAGGCCGGGGCGCTTCGACAGGAGGATCACGGTGTCAAGGCCCGACCTTCAGGGAAGGATAGACACCTTAAAGGTTCACTCCAAAAATGTAAAGCTCGACGATACCGTAGACTTCAAGGAGCTTGCGCTCGCGACGGCAGGTTCGGTCGGTGCGGATCTTGCGAACATAGTAAACGAGGGTGCGCTTACCGCTGTCAGAAACCGCAGGGAGTATGTGTCCCAGAAGGATCTGCTCGGAGCTGTCGAGGTCGTATTTGCGGGTAAGGAGAAGAAACAGAAG
The DNA here is from genome assembly GCA_900321145.1 of uncultured Eubacteriales bacterium. Lineage (GTDB taxonomy): Bacteria > Bacillota > Clostridia > Lachnospirales > Lachnospiraceae > Coprococcus_C. The sequence goes on from ONVB01000076.1 coordinate 1,831, forward strand.
CTTCTTTCAGACAGTGAAAAGAAGGTAGTTGCCTATCATGAGACGGGACACGCACTTGTGTCTGCGCTGCAGAAGCACACGGTGCCCATACAGAAGATCACCATCATCCCGAGAACGGACGGGGCTTTGGGCTATGTATGGAATGTGCCAGAGGAGGAAAAGCAGCTTGAGACCAAGAAGGAGATGGAGGAGGAGATAGTAACCCTGCTTGCCGGAAGGGCGGCGGAGGAATTGAAGTTCGATTCCATCACGAACGGTGCTTCAAACGATATAGAGAAAGCGACAAATATAGCCCGTACCATGGTCACTATGTACGGTATGAGCGATAAGTTCGGCATGGTACAGCTCGAGGGCGTGACCGGAGAGTACCTTGACAGAAGGAGAGTACTGAACTGTTCTTCGGAGACCGAGACAAAGATCGACACCGAGGTTAAGAATATGATCAAGGGCTTCTATGAGAAGTCTCTGAAGCTCCTTAAGAAGAATATGGAGACCTTGGATGCCATAGCTTCGGTGCTCTACGAGAAGGAGAACCTGACGGGCAAGGAGTTCATGGAGCTTTTTGAAAAGTATCAAAATGAAAAGCTCAAGGAAGTAACCGAAAATACGGTTTAACCGTACGGTATGATATAAGGCTTCGGCATCATGCCGGTGATATAAAGATATATTTATGGGGTAGTTTGCATAAAACTGCCCCATGTTTTTATGCATTTTGTTAAATATGAATAAAATGTGAATAAAATATGTACGATATACTTGCTTTTATGCACAAAATGATGTAATATGACCAAGGTAGCCCACTTGATCTTTGTTGAAAGTGCGCTATTTTTTCGCTAAACGATAAGAAGCTTCAGGGTTTTCCCGAGCCGGTTTTCGGAGGTTTTCATGATCTACAGTACGCAGTACAGTATTGCTTCAGTGGCGGCAACACTGGTGTTGATCGCCATGTGTTTTCTGAAGCAGAATTATGCAACAAAACAGAATAAGATATTCAGGATCATGGTCTTCGTGAACCTTGTCGTGTCGGGTACAAATGTGGGATCTCTTTATACCATATCACACCCGCATGATTACCCGCTTGCGCTAAGCTGTGCTTTGAATATGATATATATGTTTTCGTTTTCGATGATGGCAGTGCTTTTCCTCCTGTATATAGATTCCATATCCAAGATCGGAAAGTACAAGATAGCCATAGAGATGGTCACTTCGTCTATTTCGATAGTGCTGGCGATAATCATATTTACCTCACAGCAGACCAGGCTTGTGCTTTATTTCGACAACGATCTTCAGTACCAGAGAGGACCCTATATGAGACTTCTCTACATCATTGCCGCGGCCCTTATAATAATCGCGGATGTGATGTTCATGTATTCGAGCAGGCGCTTCTCGGGCTATCAGGTATTTTCCGTAAACTGCTTTATAGTTCTCGCGTACGGAAGTATCATATTCCAGAAGTATTATCCCCGATATGCGATATCCGCGCTTGCGCTCTCGCTGATGATGATGTTTCTTTACTCGGCATTCGAGAACCCTGCTTATTACCTGTATAAGGATACCAGGTGCTTTAACCGAAGGGCATTTCTTGCTACCATAAAGAAGCACAGAAAGAAGAATATTCCGTATGTGGCCATAGCTATCAAGATAATCAACTATGATTTTATGCGGCATGACCTCGGGCAGTCAAAGACTGAGAACCTTATCCTGAGAGTTGCCGAGCATCTGAACAACTGCTACAGGAGAAAGGTATTTAACTTAAACGACGACTGCTTTGTCCTTATTCTTGAGGCAGATACGGATGTTAAAGAACAGAGAGTGAGATTAAAGAAGCTTTTCGAGGAGCCTTTTGAGATAGGAGACAGGGAGAACTCCATAAAGCTTCCGGTATCCATCATGCTGAGCGTGATACCGGTGGAAAATCCGAATATTGATGAGAAGGAAATGGAAACGGTGGTTCACTCAGTCCAGCGTGACGAGAAGGAACTGGCTACCGGAGAGGATATACAGGATGTAGTGGACAAGCTTCACAGACAGGAGAAGCTTGCGACCATCATCGACAATGCCATAGAGAACAACGGCTTTGAGGTATATTACCAGCCGATACTCGATGTGGCGACAGGTACCTATCCGAGCGCGGAAGCTCTGATCAGGCTCAAGGACAGCGAGCTCGGCTTCATAAGTCCCGAGGAATTCATACCTATCGCCGAGAAGAACGGAAGAGTGATCGAGATAGGCGATATGGTATTTGCAAGGGTGTGCGACTTTATAAGCAGGAGCCGCGGGATGAACCTGGGCGTGGATTATATAGAGGTCAATCTCTCGCCGGTTCAGTGCTATCATGAGGAGCTTGCGAGAAAGTTCTTAAGGGAGCTCGGAAAGTATGACTTGGATCCGTCGAGCGTAAATCTCGAGATAACCGAGACCGCGGAGCTTGAGACCAGGAAGGTCAAGATACTTCAGAGAAACCTGGACAACATGAATGAAAGGGGCGTTACCTTTTCGATAGATGACTTCGGTTCGGGATTTGCGGCTATAGACTATCTGCTGCGGCTCCCGGTGACCATAGTCAAGATAGATAAGAACATACTTTGGCAGGCGATGAAGGATTCGAAGGCCATGAAGGTCCTGACGGGAACCATGCGCATGCTCAAGGAGATAGGAAAGCATATAGTGGTTGAGGGTGTTGAGACAGAGGAGATGGCAGCCATCTTAAGAGAAAACGGCTGCGATTATATGCAGGGTTATCTGTACTCGAAGCCGGTACCCGAATCCCAGTATGTGGAGTTCCTTAAAATGAATAATGTAGCCTGATGGTATACCCCCGTTGGAACAAAATGATTCAAGCGGGGGTTTTTTATGCGTGCGCACGCAAGATGAAATCTGTCACTGCGTGACGCGCGTGCGGCGTGGCGATAAGCGAGACAGGGGATTTCGGAGTAAATATTATGCGATTTGACGGTTCACATTTGTTGAAAATGATGTTACAATAACAAAGTGTGCGCAAAATGCGTGAAACGATCATCAGAGAATGATGTAAAGTTATAAAGATCCTTCGGACTTTGTCATAAGAATGACAAGGAGTTATTCTTGTGACGATGAAGGATTATAGAATGTTGGAGGATAAAACATGGGCGGCTTTTTTGGAGTAGCGGCAAAGGAAGATTGTATGTTTGATCTGTTCTTCGGAACGGATTATCACTCACACCTTGGTACAAGGCGTGCGGGTATGGCGGTATATGATGAAAAGGATGGCTTTGAGAAGTCCATTCACAAGATAGACAACGCCCCCTTTAGGACAAAGTTCGAGAAGGAGGCTAATTCCATGAAGGGCACTATGGGTATCGGGTGTATCTCGGACTATGAGGCACAGCCTATCCTGCTTCGCTCACATCATGGATCTTTTGCAATCACGACGGTTGGAAAGATAAACAATGTTGACAGCATAGTAGAAGATATATTGAAGAGCAGAACACACTTCTTTGTGATGAGCAACGGTGAGATCAATTCCACGGAGCTTGTTGCGGCGCTGATCAATCAGAAGGATAATCTGATAGACGGAATAAGATATGCGCAGGAGGTTATAGAGGGTTCCATGTCGATTCTCCTGCTTACCGAGAAGGGTGTATACTGTGCGAGAGATAAGTTCGGGCGTACCCCTGTGATCATAGGAAAGAAGGACGGAGCGCACTGTGCGGCATTTGAGAGCTTTTCCTTCCTGAATCTCGGTTATACGCTCGAGAGAGAACTCGGTCCCGGCGAGATAGCCGTTATAACTCCTGACGCTGTGAAGACCTTGGTTCCTCCGGGAGACAAGATGCGCATCTGTACATTTCTCTGGATATACTATGGTTATCCGACTTCGGTGTACGAGGGCGTGTCCGTGGAGGAGATGCGTTACCGCTGCGGAAGGCTTCTTGCGAAGCGCGACGATGCGAAGCCGGATATTGTGGCAGGAGTTCCGGATTCGGGTACTGCGCATGCTATCGGCTATGCCAATGAATCCGGCATACCTTTCTCAAGACCGTTCATAAAGTATACTCCGACCTGGCCGAGATCGTTTATGCCGACCATACAGAGTAAGCGTAACCTCATAGCGAAGATGAAGCTGATCCCGGTAAGGGAGCTTATAAAGGGCAAGAGCCTGCTTCTCATAGATGACTCCATAGTCCGCGGCACACAGCTTCGCGAGACAACCGAGTATCTCTTTGAGAACGGTGCCAAGGAGGTTCATATAAGGCCGGCGTGTCCGCCGCTCGTGTTCGGATGTAAGTATCTGAACTTCTCGCGTACCAACTCCGAGATGGAGCTTATCACGAGAAATGTGATAAAGGAGCTTGAGGGCACTGAGGACGTGAGTGATGAGGTGCTTAAGGAGTATGCCGATTATACTACCGAGAAGTACGAAAAGATGGTTGAAAAGATAGGTGAGAAGCTTAAGTTCACTTCGCTACGCTTCCACAGACTGGACGATATGATAGAGGCGGTGGGGATAGATCCCGACAAGCTTTGTACATATTGCTGGAGCGGTAAGGAGTAGAGAGAAACCGGCGGACGGTGCCGGTCGAAGGATCTTATATAAGAGGGGTGTATAATATGTTGGGTGAAGAATATCCTTACGATATGGGAGGACCGAGTCTTGAGAGCCAGAGACTCGGGACAGTCGAAAAGTCGGGCAGGATACTGGGCGAGGACAGCTACGCTTCGAGCGGACCGGGTCTCGGTCAGAGTAAGATAGTCGGAAGCTGGGATTACCGTACGCTGCCGAACAAGACTTTGGAGCTGGTGAAGAATACCGGAAATATGCACCAGGAGGGCACCGGTTACTATACGGACAGCGAGGGTGAGATGCTCAAGGTGCTTGCTTACCTAAACTATGGTGAGACAACAGGAACCACTGAGTCCATGCGTGAGCAGATCAACGAGGCGATAAAAACGGTTGAGGATATACACCTGGTCGAGAGAGAACAGGTGGATAAGGACAGCTTTATAAAACTGACGATATAGTCGATCGGATTTATAACATAGGAGCCATTTGATGGATATTATTTCGATCCTCCGGCTTTTCGGAGGAATAGGACTATTCATATACGGTATGAGCCTTATGAGCAGCTCTATGGAGAAGCTTGCCGGTTCGGGGCTCGAGAGGGTGCTTTCGAGAGTGACCACCAGCAAAAAGAAGGGTGTAGGCGCCATAAAAGGCTGGATATTTGGTATGGGCGTAACCGCCATTATCCAGAATTCCGCAGCTACGACCATCATGCTTATAGGCTTTGCGAATGCCGGTCTGCTGAAGGTCACTCAGGCGATCCCGGTAGTGTTCGGTGCCAATGTCGGAAGTACCGTTACCGCGCAGATTTTAAGACTCGGAGATCTCGGAGATGACAACATAGTCTTGGAGCTGTTAAAGCCTTCTTCGTTTGCGCCGATCCTTGTTGCGATCGGAGCTGTCATAACTCTGTTCATCAAGAAGAAGGGCCCGAAGGATGTGGCGCGCATCCTGGTAGGCTTAGGACTTTTGTTCTACGGCATGACCATGATGGAGGATGTCTTTGAACCGCTTCACAGCAATGAGGTATTTCAGAGCTTCTTTACATCCTTTACCAATCCTGTCGTAGGCATACTTACCGGTATCGTGATCACCATTATACTTCAGAGCTCGAACGCTTCGGTAGGTATACTTCAGGCGCTTTCCGCGACGGGAACCGTATCCTATGCGGTTGCGGTGCCCATCATACTCGGTGAGAATATAGGAAAATGTTCCACTACACTCATAGGAGGCATAGGTGCCAACAAGAATTCAAAAAGGCTTGTGGTAAGCTATGTGTTCTTCAATGTATTTGGCGTGATCTTCTTCGGAGGGATCATATATCTGATAAATGCCGCGGTCGGTATCCCGCTTTTTGAGAAGATAGTAAACCGAAGCGACATAGCGACCGTTCACTTACTCTTTAACTTCCTTACAAGCCTGGTTCTGCTTCCTTTTTCAAAGCAGATATCCAAATTTGCAACGAAGATAGTAGGGGAGGAAGAGGAAAAAGAGACGGACAAGGAGCTTGCGAAGCTTGATGACATGCTCTTAAATACTCCGGCTACCGCTTTAAATCAGTGCCGTCACCTGATAAACAGGATGGGCGACACCATCATCGAGAACTACAATGTAGCTACCGATATGATCTACAATTATGACGAGTCGAAGTTTGCTCTGCTAGAAGAGAATGAGAGCTTCATAGACAAGTGCGAGTCTGTGCTATCACCCTATGTGATGCGTATAGACCGGAAGCGTCTGCCTGAGGATGACAGGCGTATGGTGGTTGAGATACTTAATTCCATAAGCGATTTTGAGCGCATGGGCGACTATTGTATGGGTATCGCATACACGGCTAAGGATAAGAACGAGAAGGGGATCCACTTCTCACCGGCAGGTCACAGGGAGGTTGAGTCCATAGTGGCCGCGACAAAGTATACCCTTGAGAGTACGGTCAAAGCTTTTAAAGAAGATGACGCTACTCTTTCCATAAGGATCGAGCCTCTGTCGGAAACCATCGACAAGCTTAAGGAGATCATGAAAAGCCAGCATGTGGAGAGACTTCAGACCGGCGAGTGCGGCATAGAGGGCGG
>ONVB01000195.1 GCA_900321145.1 uncultured Eubacteriales bacterium
ATGACGCTGTTTTACAGAGAGAAGTTTCCGCCGCGTCTTGAAAAATTGGCATTGTAGAAGGGATCTCCTTTTTGAAAGATATGAGCCCAGAGAACATTGAAGAGGTCCTCTTCCTTTTTCTGTTCCCTTTCCTTCTCATCAGCGGACATATCTCTCTGCGCACCGCGGAGTATGCTTCCTCCTACCGCTTTCCAGGCCGCCTCGGCCATAACGGTCACGTTCAATCCCATCTCCCTTGCCCTCAGTGAAAAGTCAAGGTCACAGAGCTCCGAAGCAAATTTCTCGGAGAAACCGCCGAGCTTTTTAAAGTCCGACTTTCTCATCATGATGCAGGAGGCGAGCGCGGCACTCACATTGAGGTTCGCGGCGTTGAGCTTCATATATCCGTACTCTCCCTTTCTTATTCCCCTGAAGAGATTGGTATAGGTTCCGCCGACTCCTATGGCGGTCCCCTGACTTATCACCTGTTCCCGCTCATTATATACCACGCCGGCTACAAGCCCCGCATCCTCGAGCATGCATCGTCCGAGCATCTCTCCCATGGCCGCCGGCTCAAATATGCTTATGTTGGGATCTAGAAAGAGAAGGTAATCGTTTTTTGCAAGCGTCACTCCGAAGTTTCTCAGGTAGGCTATGCGGTTTACGCCCACGTAATCTATAACCTTGCAGTTTTTTCTCGCCTTCTCTACCTTCCTGTAATATGCTGAGGTTTCCTCATCCTCACCGGGATCTACGATTATTAGCTCAAAGTTGGCATATCTTGCTTTCTCATAAAGCGGTCTGATACATTTCCTTGCCTGGTCTACGGTACCTCCCCCGGCTACGATGATCGATATCATGGGATTGCCCGGCGTGTCATAGACACATCTCAAGATCCCCCTGACCGGAGTGTGTACCACGGTACCCATGATATTCTCCTCTTTCAGATAAGCGATAAGGGCCTTTTTTTCCATCTCCTGCTGATATTCTCTCTTGTGCTCCGTCACATCCGAAGGCACAAAGCCCGTTCGCCTGTGATAAAGAACTCTCGGGACATGACACACCTTCCCCGCATCCTTTGACAGCCTGAGCACCAGATCATAGTCCTCCGCTCCGTCAAACTCGCTTCTCAGGCCGCGGACACGGCTTATAAGCTCTCTTTTCACAACCATCAGCTTGTTTATATAATTAAAGGATCTTAAGAGATCTATCGAAAAATCAGGCTTGAACAAAGGATCGGAATACTTTCTGCCGTCCTCGCTCATCTTGTCCTCATCCGTATATACTATATCATAGTCATCTTCATTCAAAACCGCCGCAACGCAAAAGAGCGCATCCGGCGCAAGCACATCATCATGGTCAAGAAGTGCAACATAGTCTCCCTTACTGTTTGAAAATGCCTTGTTGATATTGCTTGATATCCCGGAATTGCCGACCACTATCCTGTACTTTATGCGGCTGTCCTTCTCCATATACTCGTTGATTATCCTCTCGGCTTCGCTCTCCGAATAGCCGCCTGCGCCAAGAGGATCGCTCCTGCTCCCGTCGACTATGACAAGCTCCCAATTTGCATAGGTCTGGGCTATGACCGATTCTATCATCTCACGCAGGAATATCTCGGGTGTCATATATACCGAAACAAGTATGCTGATCAAAGGCTGCTTTTTGAACTCTATCTCACGCTGTTCCTTTAATTCGTCCTCTCCCGGTTCATGAAGCTCCTTAAACCAGCCGTCATATCCCCCGCCTATGGAGTTCATCCTGTATCTTACCTTCGACATCATACCGGAGACTCCGCCGCGCTTGATCTCATTTATGACCTTTATTAAGCTTTCAGTGTTAAATCGACTGCCTTCAGCCATAGCTACTCCTTAAGCGATGCATCCGTTCTTACCAGAGTAAGGTTTTTGTTATAATATCTGTCTCGTGCCATCATCCTGTCGTGCCACCTGTCCGAAAAGCTTTTGACCTCTGCGAAGAATCTCTTTTGCTTCTTCAGCGTATCGTCCTGACCTCTCGATTTCGACTCATAGTGATTTAAAACCGCCTGAGCCACATATATTATCTTCTTCCCTCTGTCCGTAACCTTCATGCACAGATCTACATCGTTAAATGCAACCTCTATACTCTCATCGAAGCCGCCGAGCTCGAGAAAAAGCTCCTTGCTGATCATGGCACAGGCCGCAGTCACCGCCGAATACTCACGGCTCACCCCGGTATAACGGCAGATAAGCTCATCCGTTTCGGAAAGCCCGCGCAGCAGGTGGTCCGCTAAGCCTCCTATGCCTATAACGACGCCGGCATGCTGTATGGTCCCGTCCTCGAAATAAAGCCTTGCACCGGTCATGCCGACATCGGGGCGCATTGTATATCCGAGCATCTCCCTTATCGCATCCGGATTGACCATCTCTATATCGTTATTCAGCAAAAGAAGATACTCTCCCTTTGCTTCCTTAACCGCCATATTGTTGATGGCAGAATAATTGAAGCCTTCCTTTTCATATCTTAGCAGCTTTACGTCTATATCCCTTCTGTCAAGCAGCTCCTTATATGCGGCCTCTGTTTCTTCAAGCTCGCTGTTGTTCTCGACTATGATAAATTCAAGCTTCTTATAGGTTCCTGCAGCGACAGAGTCTACCGCTCTTTTCAAGTCCTCCGCATGATCCTTGTTCGGAATGATAACCGATACTAAAGGCTCACCCTTGACAGGATAAGAAATCTTCACCGTCGCATGCTCAGTTTTCTCGTTGTCTATACTTATTTCCGCATTTCTTCCGATCCTTGCAAAATGCTCCTTCACATATCCTATATATTCATGAGCATCGGTGACCGGCTCAACTCCACCCTTCCTTGCACTGTAAACGGGCATATCCAGATGTCCTACCTTTTGCGCATGCTCAAGCACCCTGAAGATAAAGCCCGGATTCATTTCGTCTACCCCATTAGACAAAAACTCAGGAAGCGGCTCATCATCACTCATATTCTCAAGCATATCCAGCATAAGCTTCTTGGACACAACCGTCATCCTTCTGATGTAATTTGCACCCTCCTGATAATAGGATGCATAGTCCGGCTTCATATACGGATCGGAATACTTAAACTCTCCCTTTATCTCTTCAAAGCTGTCCTCATCGGTATATACCGCATCATATATCTTATCCGCACCGGAAACCAAATTGGACAGTGCCGCTATTGTCGTCGGATGCAGCAGGTCATCCTTTCTCGCAAAGAGCAGATAATCCTCCTTAACCGACTTGACAGCCTTGATAAGCTCCCTTTTATCCGAGGTTCTCGGCAGTCTCACGATCCTGTAGTCCTTAAGTGTTCCTATCCTCAGGCTCTTCACAAAGGGGTATGACGCTACCGTCTTCTTGTCGGCACCATCCTCCATATCATAAAAGCACACCCCGAAGGAAGGCCTGATGAAAAAGCTTATCCCGTCGCGGTTTATCTCCCGGGTATTCTCGAGCGCAACCTCCCTGATGTGCGACTTTCTCCACGCGGTATAGTCCACGGGCTTCTTTCTTTTACTGTAAAAAAGCTTATGTTTGATGCGGTACCCGGCTTCGGGAAGTCCCATATTCTTCGCATAGTAATAAAGGACATGCGTATATGCATTCAGCTTCCATATTACGTTACTCACGGTTGCTTCTCCTCCTTATCCAGATACTCGGGCAAAACAGCATAAGCATCGGGAACAGCTCCAGCCTGCCTGCCAGCATGTCAAAGATAAATACAAGCTTTGAAAATGCATGGAAATGCCCGAAGTTCGCCGTCGGTCCTACTGCCGCAAGTCCCGGACCTATATTGTTTATCGTCGCGGCAACCGCCGTAAAGTTCGTTATCAGATCATGGCCTTCGAGGGATATAAGCAGCATCGAGGCCGAAAAAAGGACTATAAATGTGATGATATATACATTTGTGGACCTTAAAACCTCATGCTCCACCGGCTTGCCCTCAAGCTTGATCTTTTTTACGCTTCTCGGATGGAGATAAGAGGTTATCTCCTTGAAGAATGTCTTGACCAGGATTATGAACCTCGACACCTTGATACCGCCACCGGTACTGCCGGCACAGGCTCCTATGAACATAAGCATGACAAGTATGGTCTGCGAGGTGACCGGCCAGGCATTAAAGTCGGCACTTGCAAAGCCCGTCGTCGTGATGATCGAGCCCACCTGAAAGAAGGATTGCCTTATAGCATCCGCAACCGTATCATACATGGAAGAGATATCAAATGCTATGATACCCGCCGCAACCAGAATGATTATCAGGTAAGTCCGCGCCTCTTCATGCTTTGCCGCATCCGAGAATCTCTTTATCGTGAGCAGGTAATATACATAGAAATTCACTCCGAAGAGGATCATGAACACGGTCACAACCCACTGTATATAGGGCGTCTGTGTAAAGAAGCCCGCATCCGTCACCGAAAAACCGCCTGTTCCCGCGGTCGCAAGCGAGTTACAGACCGCTTCAAACACCGGCATCCTGCCCGCTATAAGAAATAAGAATTCAAGCACCGTCATGGATATATATATGATATAGGTTATGGACGCTGTCTTCTTGATCTTGGGGACGATCTTACCCACCGCCGGCCCCGGGCTTTCCGCTTTCATCAGATTCATATTGGAACCGCCGGCCATGGGAAGGATTGCAAGAAGGAATACAATGACTCCCATTCCTCCTATCCAGTGCGTAAAGCTGCGCCAGAAGAGATTGCACTTTGCCAGCGCATCGACCGACGAAAGTATGGACGCACCGGTTGTGGTAAAGCCTGAAACCGTCTCAAAAAGAGCATCCACATAGTGCGGTATATCGCCGTTTATCCTGAAGGGAAGCGCTCCGAATACAGACATGATTATCCATGAGAGAGAAACCGTTACAAAGCCCTCCTTGAGATAAAAGTTCATGTTGGCCGGCTTCTTTCTCGACATGACAAAGCCCGTCCCCGCAACGGCAGCCGCCACCGCAAGATAGCTTAAGCCCTGTGTTTCTCCGTATATAAGCGCAACAAGAGCCGGAAGCAGCATAAACGCTCCCTCCAGCTCCATTATCTGTCCTATGATATAAAAAACTACTCTGTAATTCATACCTGATCTGCTTTCACTTTATCATCGTAATACATCTTCTACATCTTTAAAGCCTGTGTGCGTCGTGATGACGACCACCCTGTCCCCGGGCAGGATCACATCATGACCGCGCGGGATTATGATCTCGCCGTGCCTGCTTATACAAGCCACAAGAAGGTTCTTTTTTATGTTTAGCTCCATAAGCATCCGTCCGCACACTTTTGAATCGTTCTCTATCTTAAACTCCAAAGCTTCCGCTCTGTTGTCAAATATATCATAGAGCGCTTCTATATTGCTTCCGATAGTGTTCTGGAGAGCACGAACATATGCCGTTATCCTCTCGGTGGTCATATACTTCGGGTAGATGACCGTCCCCAGATCCATATTATCGGTGATCGGCTTAAAGTCTGTACGGTTGATCTTGGTTATGACCTTTGCTTTGGAGAACTTCTTGGCATAAAGCGTCAGAAGAACATTTTCCTCATCTATACCTGTAAGAGGAATAAAGGACTCGGCATCACCGATACCCTCCTCGGTAAGAAGCTTGGTGTCGCTTCCGTCACCGTTTAGGACAAGCGCCTTCGGAAGCGCTATGGCAAGCTCTTCACAGTGCTTGGTGTCGCGCTCAAGTATCTTTACAGCTATGTTCAGATTCTCAAGCTCCTTCGCAAGATAGTACGTGGTCTTGCTTCCGCCCACTATCATGCAGCTTTTGACATGTCTCGTGTCGAGCCCTATCTTCTTGAAGAACTTGTGTGTCATCATCGGAGTCGCTACAAATGACACCAGATCGCCGCCCTTGAACACGGTGGAACCATCCGGTATCACCAGCTCATCGCCTCTCTCAATTCCGCAGAAAAGCATCTCGCACTGAAGCTCCCTGCTCTCCGCAAGCGACTTGTTGCATAACGGATTTCCCTCGGGAAGCCTGAACTTCACAAGCTCCGCATGTCCTCTGGCAAATGAATCGATCTCCGTTGCGATAGGAAGTCTGAGCAGCCTCGCCATCTCCTTTGCCGTGTCGAGCTCGGGATTGATGATAAGGGATATGCCCAGTCTGTCTCTGATATAGGTAAGCTCCTCGGCATAATCGGGATTTCTTACTCTCGCTACCGATGCGCAATTTCCCATCTTTTTTGCCATCGAGCAGCATAAGAGATTGAGCTCGTCCGACTCTGTCACCGCGATAACCAGATCGCAGGTCTCTATGCCGGCCTCAAGCTGAACGGTGTAACTTGCGCCGTTTCCCGTTATCCCCAGGACATCATACATACCCGTAACCTGCTGTATAACCTGGTTATCCGAATCGATAACGGTTATGTCATGTCCCTCCTTGGTCAGTATCTCCACAAGGTTCATGCCGACCTTACCACAGCCGGCTATGATTATCGAAAGTATCTGTTTATCTGAGCTTTTTTTGTTCCGCTTCATACCTTAAGTCCTCTGTCCTTACAGATTCTTTACTCTATCTTTCTTTTGCCATCTCTATAAGCTTCTCTACAAGTACCTCCGTGCTGATACCCTTTGCGTTAAAGAGCATGGGGTACATACTTATCGATGTAAAGCCCGGAAGTGTATTTATCTCATTGAATACCACCTCATCGGTATCCTTCTCAAGGAAGAAATCAACTCTTGCGAGTCCGAAACCGTCAAGTATGGCAAATATCTTCCGTGCATCCTCTCTTATCTCCTCGACCTTCTCAGCCGGAATGTCGGGATCTATCACGGTCTTTGATTCCGCATTGTTATACTTTGCATCATAATCATAAAACTCGGCAGCGGCAAGGATTTCTCCGACTCCCGAAGCTTCTATGTTATCGCCGTAGCCGAGTACTCCGCACTCGATCTCACGGCCGACTATAGCCTCCTCAACCAGTATCTTCTTATCGTGCTCGTTGGCAAGCCTTATCGCCCTGATGAGGCTGTCTCTGTCTACTGCCTTAGACACACCCTGTGAAGAGCCTGCGTTTGAAGGCTTTACAAAAACCGGATAAGAGAGCTTATCCTCAACCTGCTTCACTATGCTGTCCATATCCGAAAGGTGGTGTCTTAAAACAGGCACAAACTTCGCCTGCCTTATGCCGAGAGTCTTCACAACAAGCTTGGTGCAAAACTTATCCATAGACGCGACCGAAGCAAATACTCCGCAGCCCACATAAGGTATGTTGCTCAGTTCAAACAAGCCCTGTATGGTACCGTCCTCACCGTAAAGGCCGTGAAGCACCGGAAATGCACAGTCGATCTTAACCTGACTTATCTTTCCTTCCTCTTCGATAACAAGCATACCTTCGGTATCCGGAGTTATGACAGCGCGCTTTTTGCTCTGCCTCCAGCTTCCGTCCTCGATCGAAGCCTCATCATCCGCAAGGAGCCAGTGCCCTTCCTTTGTAATGCCTATGAGATAAGTCTCGTAACGCTCCCTATCCACAGCTTTTATTATAGTCCTTACGGATATACATGAAACCTCATGCTCCGATGACCTTCCTCCGAATATGATAGCAAGATTTGTTTTTTTAGACATTTTGTTTTCTCCTGAATCTGCAGGAGACCTTCTGTAAGTCTCCGCTATTTGTACTTCTTTGATACATAATCTGAATCATTATACTCTTTTACACCGGAAAAGACAATACCCCCTATAAAAGGGGGTATTTTAAAGTCTTATCGGGATCATATGTCCGATAGTATATATTACCGCATTGATCTTAAGCTCAGCCTTTGGCCGATGCCTGACCTGCATTTTTCTTTGCTGCTTCCTCATTTGCGGCAGCTGCTTCCTTTTGCTTTTTGACCTCTTCCTGTATCATGACCTTAAGGTCATATGCTCTCTCCTTAAGTCTCGGCTGAACACTCTGGTTGGTGAGAACTCCGGCGCACAGTCTCGATGCCTCGTCATACTTTTTAAGCCTTCTGGCAAGATCCGCGAGCAGGTACTGAACCGTGAGCGAGTCCATACCGGCTATGGGCTCGGACTCCTTGGAAATGGCTATGGTAAATCCATCATAGGCTATCTTGAGCGCCTCGAGCTCGGCACTGAAAAGCGTGATGATCTCCTGCTTATTCTCTTCTTTTTTTGCTTCATCCTTTGATAAGGACTCTCTCTTGCCTCTGAATACCCACGCAAGCTTTAGCGCTGTATAGGCTTTCTCGCTGTTTTTTGCTTTCTTCACGATCTCGCTCGCAAGCGCAAGCTTGTATCTTAAGATCGCGTCATCATATGAGTAAAGCTCGCCCTTGAACTCAAAGCCCTTGAAGGACGGTGATATCTGCTCCTTTATATCTCTCACCTGTCTGCTTGCAAGATGCCCGAAATACTTTGTCAGCGCGGCAAAGCCACAGGAATTACAGGCTATGGCGTCGTATTTGATCGGATCCATCTTCTCGTACTTGGGTCTTAGATCGGAATCGGTTCCTTCAAGCTTTGCCTTGCCCGGACGCATAGCAAGAAGTGATACATCATTATCGCAGACCGGACACTTGATATTCCTTACAAACACAGCCTCCTTCTCAAGCTCCTCGGGTGTCTTAACAACCACAACCTCCTCGGCTTTCTTCTTGGCCGGATCCTCTATTATCTTTGCATCCTCGAATTGCCCTAAGCCGAGCGCCTTCAAATCTGACAGTAATCCCATGGTTATCCCCTTTCATGTATATCCCTTACAACCCGGTTATATCCGAAAAACACGCATAATCCCGTATAAATCAACCCTTAAGATAGCATACTCTGTTGATTCAGATACAGTACCTGAGTTTGAACGGTCAAAATCTATGTCCGAACGGTTACATTTTCTTATTATTTCTTTTCTCCAGTTCCTTGTTAAGCTTTCTTATCTTTCGCTTGAATATGGAATACTGTATAAACCATATGATAAAGTAGGCCACTACCATGGTAATGACCATTATTATCGAAGAAGCATCCCAAAGTGTCACCCACCCCATCGGTACACCTATCACAAAGAAGGTTCCGAAGGCTATGACAAAATGTGTCACCGTTGCTTTCGTTATGCTCCAGCTCTCTATGCTGTATACAACACTTGAGCCCATGGGGAACATACCATACAGGGCGCTTACCGCAATCTGAAGGACAAGTCCATTCGTATCGGAGAAGAGATCCTGTGATGATAAGTAATACATTCCGAGCCCGACCAATCCCCCGACAAGCAATCCGATAATACTTAACCTGATCGTGTTTTTTATGATTTCTTTCATGCCGGCACCTCCCTACATCTGCGAAAGCTTCTGCTCGATGGCACGCACATATCTTCTTGCCACCCAGGTTGAGCTTCCGTCATCAAAGAGTACTTTTATCGTACCAGCCACGCTGAAATCAAAACCGGTTACCTTATTTAAGTTCACAATCTCAAACCTGCTTATACGCACAAACATCTTCGGATCAAGCATCGCCTCGAGGTCCTTCAATGTACTTTTGGACTCGTATTTATCTCCCACCGTACTTACCACAAGCTTTCTTTGCTCCGTATAAACCCTTATGATGTCCTTCTGCGAAAGCAAACTAATAACATTATCTTTATACGCGGTCACCTTGGAACGGTCTTCCTCGCCGCACCGTTCTATAGCGGCCACGATCCGTTCAACAAAAGCAGAATCCTTATCGGTGCGGATGACCACCTCCGGTTCCTTTAAGCTCTCATCTATTTCGATTTCTATTTTTATCCTATTCTTCATATGTTGTCTCAAATAAGCAATCTTTTGTACATAACTCTTATCTTAACCCGATGTATACCCGCTTGTCAACCATGCCGTTGGATCATTGATACGACATAACATGATCGTCCGGATCGGTCATGTAATGCTGTGTTAATTTAGTACATGATTTTGACAAAAAAACACTTGAAAAAAATACCGATTTGGCTTATCGTTTAAAGGATAGTAATTATAAATACAACTGAAAAACGGAGGTTCCAAAATGAAATCCTTTTCGAAAGAAAAGTTTTTAAATACCGGTATCCCTCTGCGCAATCTGAACGCTCTCATGTTCTTCCTGGCTGTTATCATTTCGATCTTTCTCATTATAGCCATGCGGAAGACGATCAGTATGTACGAACATACTCACGAGACCACACAAAACCTTAATGAGCTCAGAAGGGAAGCCAATGACCTGCAGGTCGGTTCCGATTATTTGACAGAGCAGTCACGATGCTTCGTGGTGATCGGCGAAAAGAAATATCTTGATAACTACTTTGAGGAGGCAAATGTGACTAAGCGCCGTGATAAAGCGCTTCAGAGTCTGCAGGAATACCGGGAGAGTTCCGAAGCGGTACGCGAACTGAGCAAGGCGCTTACCGAGTCAAACAATCTGATGAACACCGAGTACTATTCCATGCGTCTTGCCATAGAAGGCTACGGCTATGACCTGACGGAATATCCCGAGGTTATACAGAATGTGCACCTGAACAGTACCGATTTGTCGCTGCCGCAACATGATCAGATATCAAAGGCTGCGGACTACCTGTTCAACAACGACTATCTTATAGCTAAGCTCAAGATTACAAACAGCATGCAGTCCTGCCTCTCCAAGCTCGAAAATGAGCTTGACGAAGAGCAAAACAAGGTTGCCACGAAGCTGAGAAAACAGGTTGCCGCAGAGCATATCCTGACCTTTGTGCTTATCTTCATCGTACTCGGTATCGTAGGTCTTACATCCTGGCTTGTATTCAAGCCATTGAGAAAATGCGTGGACTATATAAGAAACGAACAGGAAATACCCCCAAGAGGCGCCTATGAAGTCAAGTTTCTTGCCAAGAACTATAATCTGATGTGCTATGCATCGAAAGAGACCAAAAATAAGCTGAATTTTGACGCAAACCACGACGAGCTAACCGGTCTCTTCAACAGAAGAGGATATGAGTTCTTCCTGAAAAATGTAGATATGGAAAAAGCGACCCTTATGATCATAGACATTGACAAGTTCAAGAACATCAATGACACCTACGGACATGACATAGGCGACAAGGCCATCAAAAAAGCCGCCGAGCTCCTTCGGTGCAGCTTCAGGTCGCAGGACTATGTATGCCGTCTCGGCGGAGACGAATTCGCAGTTATCATGGTACGCACGGACGCTTCCATGAAAGGACTGATAACCCGCAAGATAAGTCTTATAAACGAAACCTTGGGTAAGCCGGATTCCGCTGACGGTATCCCCTCCCTCTCCTGCAGCGTAGGCGTTGCCTTCGGAAGGCCGGGCCTGAACGTCAAGGAGCTTTTCAAGCGTGCCGACACAGCTTTATATAACGCCAAGGAAAACGGCCGCAACGGCGTTGCATTCTACAACAAAAGGATGGTCAGCGATCCAAACCAGTGATCATTTCCCTTTCATATAACGATCAGTCAATCCCCGACACATGATAGTCTTCTGCCTCAACGGCATGAATGAG
>ONVB01000361.1 GCA_900321145.1 uncultured Eubacteriales bacterium
CCAGATTGTTTCACCTGGATCACGCACTTACGGCTGGTGTGGTATTGGTGGGCTCCTGTCCAGGGGGAACGGCCAGTAATGTCATTACATATCTGGCAAAAGGTGATGTGGCTTTATCTGTAGGGATGACAAGCGTAAACACTCTTTTAGCGCCGTTGATTACACCTTTAATGACATATCTGATACTTAATACCACGGTTTCAGTGGATGTGGTTGCAATGTTTCTGAGTATTGTGAAGATCATACTTGTACCGATTGCACTGGGACTGCTTATCAATCATTTTCTTGGAAAATATACACAGAAGATAGTAAAACTGCTGCCAATGGTATCAACCCTGGCTATTTGCCTTATAGTGGCTGCAGTAGTGTCACATAATGCTGAAAATATATTTGGAAGTGGTCCGGTGATCCTTGTAGTGGTAGTGCTTCACAACCTTCTCGGGTACCTTTGTGGTTTTGGGATAGGGAAGGCATTTCGAATGAGTACGGAAAAAATAAAAGCAGTATCAATAGAAATCGGCATGCAAAATTCGGGACTTGCCACAAGTCTGGCTCAAAGTTCTTTTCCCGACCTGGCTATGGCAACTGTTCCCGGTGCAGTGTTCTCCGTTTGGCATAATATATCGGGAGCGATACTTGCCGGAATTTATCGAAGAAGTGGCGAAAGGTCATCTGTAGGATCAAATGAAAAAGGATGGATATACTAGTACACCGAAAAATAAATTTCTGGTACATTCGCTTGTCTAATCAACACCCTCAAAGACCGGATGCTTCGACCAGGCGATATCGGCGAAAGAAATGGTTTTTCCAGGCAGACGCAGCTCTCCGTTGTTAAAGGCTTCAAATTTTATATGGATTTGTGAGGAGAATGAGCTATGAGATGTGATGACTGTCAGTATTACATATATGACGATGAACTTGAAGAATGCATCTGCGATATGGACATGGATGAAGATGATTATGCCAGACTGATGTCTTACGGCAGCAAGGATTGTCCATACTGGCGCAATGGAGATGAATACGCGGTAGTCCGGCATCAGATGTGATCTGTATGATCATTTTAATATAAACGAGTAAAGGCGAAAAAATGGTAGGTATATATTTTAGCGGAACAGGTAATTCAAAATATGCAGCAGAGTCATTCTGCAAAGAATACGATGGAAAAGCTGTAACGTATTCTATTGAAGATCGTGATGCATTACATGCAATATCATCTGCAGAACTGATAGTATTGGCATATCCGGTCCAGTTCAGTACTGTTCCTAAGATCATGCGTGATTTTATCATGGATAATAAGGAACTGTGGAAGAATAAAAAGGTCTTTGTGATAGCGACCATGGGGCTTTTCAGTGGCGATGGGGCCGGATCGCTCGGACGTCTTTTGAAAAGCTGCGGTGCAGAAGTAACAGGCGGACTCCATCTGAAGATGCCTGACATTGTTGCGGATGTAAGGGCATTAAAACGAACACTGGAACAAAATAAAGAGCTTGTAAGTCAGGCGGAACAAAAGATAAAGGTCGCTGTTAAGCGGTTGAAAGAGGGACATCCTACAATGGAGGGTATAGGGCCGCTTTATCGGTTCGCCGGGTTCTTTGGACAGAGATTATACTTCGGACATAAGACAAAGGAATACTCCTCAAAGCTTAAGATTGATAAAGAGAAATGTATCGGCTGCGGTAAATGTGAAGGACTCTGCCCGATGAAAAACATTACCATTTCGGAACATAAAGCCGTTTCTGGTTCGCGTTGTACAATGTGTTACAGGTGCATTAATAAATGTCCCGGGCAGGCTATCACCCTTCTCGGAAAAGGAGTCGTAGAGCAAAGTGAGATTGAGAAATATCTGTAAGTAGGGGGCTGTCTGAAAATAACATGCAGAGGTGGATTTTATCGTAAAGCTTCCTCTTTATTTTCAGCCTGTATCCACTCGCTACGCGCTACGCCGGGGCTTTTGGAAATGAGCTTTTCCGGTCGCGTATTGACGCACTGAATGCGTCAGTGGCCCGTATCAAGGCGCTTAAAGGGCCTCGCAAATCACAGAGGATCAATCTATGGAAATTAAAAAGATATGTAACTCCAATTATTTAAAGCTGATCGCTATTATCGCAATGACGATAGATCATGTAACTGATCTGTTATACCCGGGATTTCCATTAGAACCCATACCGCTAGTACTTCATTTTATCGGACGTTTAACAGCTCCGATCATGTGGTTTTTTGTATGTGAGGGCTACTATTATACAAAAGTTCAGACTTTATTGAACTTTTGAAAAAGCTTGATGGCCGTTATCCTGAAGGAGACATTATCCGGATAGTATGTGATAATCATTCGGCACACAAGTCAAA
>ONVB01000149.1 GCA_900321145.1 uncultured Eubacteriales bacterium
AAGGATCTTAAGGGAGGTGATACTATGCGTCATATAATTCTTATACCGGCATATAAGCCGGAGTACAAGCTGGTAAGACTTGTCGAGGAGCTTATGCTCTATGATTTTAACGACATAATAGTGGTCGATGACGGAAGCGGTGAGGAGTACGGTGATATCTTCGAATGCGCAAAGGATTATGGTGCGGTGGTCGTAAGACACGACAGGAATCTGGGCAAGGGAGAGGCTATAAAGACGGGGATAAGAGCTGCTGTCATGCGGTATGATACAGAGATATGTGTGATAACTGCAGATGCCGACGGACAGCACAGGCCTGCTGATATAGCCTGGGTGTCTAATGCGTTGGACTGCAATCCGGGAACTCTGGTTCTCGGAACAAGATGCTTCGACGGTGCGGATGTTCCAAAGAGGAGCCGCTTCGGAAACCGCATGACTTCCAAAGTGTTTAAGCTGATGACCGGAGTGGACTGTGCGGATACGCAGACCGGCTTAAGGGGCATACCTGCTTCGTTGATTGACCTGGCGCTTGAGACGCCGGGGTCGCGCTATGAATATGAGATGAATTTTCTTGAAGCGGCAGCAGCGGAGGTAAGATTTACGGAGGTATCCATAGAGACAGTGTACGAGGACGGAAACAAATGCTCGCACTTCAGACCGGTAAGGGATTCGCTCAGAGTATACGGAAGACCGATCAGGTTCGCCTGTGCGTCTCTTGCGTCGGCAGCGGTCGACTACGGACTCTTCGCGCTTTTGCTCATGCTCGCGATACCGGATCACATCATAGCGGTGATAATCGCCACCGTAGGCGCAAGGCTTGTCTCGGGAGTGGTGAACTTCCTGCTCAACAGATATTTCAGCTTCAAAAGCAGGGGAGCTATCGGAGACGAAGCGGTAAAGTACGGGACTTTATTTATCATACAGATGATCTTTAGTGCATGGCTTACAGCCTTTGTTTCGGTCATTATCGGCACGACGGTCGGAGCAAAGCTCATAGTTGATACGCTGCTTTTTGTGGCAAGCTATGTAATTCAGAGAAGATGTATATTTGTGCCTGCACGTAAATCAAGGCAGTTTGAAGTGAAGGTTATCGGTGAGGATAAAGAGGAGGTGAGGACCGATGACAGGAAAAGAAGAAAAACAGGACATGCAAAAGCCACGCATGCGGCATAGATATCTCTTTGCGCTGATATACGGGCTCGCGCTCACGGGCTATGCGGTTTTTACGATCCTTTATGTGTTCGTTATCCCTCACGGAACAGTATCCATGGAGGAGGCAGTATCATCGCTAAAGATGAATACGGAGGTGAGTAGCACGGCCGAGCGGCTGACGGAAGATGAAAGAGTTTCAAAGGCGGATGATACCGCAATAGTTGAGGATGTGGCGGCCGAAAATACCGGGACAGAGCAGGACACGTTTTTCAGTGATGCGGAAAATGCATCGGTATATGAGGACAGCGGTCTTAAGGTGACCATGACCACGGAATATATATATGACACAAAGGTATACATAGCAGATGTGGTCCTTACGGGCGGAAATATGCTTCTGACCGGACTTGCCGGTGATTCATTCGGAAGAAATGTAACGGAAAAGACCTCGGACATCGCTTCGCGTGTGGGCGCGGTGCTCGCGGTAAACGGTGATTTCTACGGTTTTCGTGACGAGGGATATGTCATAAGGAACGGTTATCTGTACCGCTCGGAGAAGAGTGACGATGATGCAGAGGATTTTGTGGTCTATGCGGACGGAAGCTGCGAGATCATAAGAGAAGGAGACATAAGCGCGGAGGAGCTTTTGGAGAAAGGCGCGGTTCAGGTATACTCCTTCGGGCCGGCGCTTGTGGAAGACGGAAGCATAACCGTAAGTGAGGGTGATGAGGTAGGCAAGTCCATGAGCAGCAATCCGCGTACCGCCATAGGGTATGTGTCGAAGGATCATTTCGTGCTGGTGGTGTCAGACGGAAGGACTGACGAGAGCGAGGGGCTTTCACTCAAAGAGCTTGCCGAGGTCATGGCGGATGCGGGCTGTGTGTGTGCTTACAACTTAGACGGCGGCGGTTCGACCACCATGTATTATAAGGGCGAGGTATATAACAACCCGACCACAAACGGGAGGATAAAGGAGAGGAAGGTGAGCGATATTGTATACATCAAATGATCATGATATGAAAATAACGGCAGCAGTTTACGCGATAATTTCACTCTTCTGCGGGGTGGTCTTTATAGTATATGACAGGTTCTCACATGATGTGCGGTCCCCGTATATGACATTTCTCTTTGCGATACCGCTTGTCTTCGGCGTTGTCCCGGCGGTTATCCTGGCGGTAAAAAGTGACATAAGGCGCCCGGGCAGGGCAGCCTTCAATATATACAATGCGGGAGTTGCGGCGCTCACGGTAAGCAGCCTCTTGAGAGGGATATTTGAGATAGCGGGTACGGGCTCACCTTATCAGAGGTATCTGGGAGTCTTCGGTATAGTTCTTTTGGCTTCGGGAACAGCGATGCATATACTAAGCGGAAGGACGATCATACGGACGGGTTGCTGATCAGAGGTCAGTCGCCGAATTGTAACACGGACGGAGAATGCTTTTGATATTCCTTGACATTTGCGGGGTGATATAAGAAAATAAAACACGATCGGCAGGAAAGTCTTCTTATGAGCAAAAGAGTGACGGGCGCGGCGCGATCACAGGCGGCAAAACCTGCAGCTTCAAGTGCTTTTCAAGGACGAGGTGAAATAGTGAAAAAGATCGGATATGATGAATTGATAAAAGGGAAGCACTTTGCTTCATACAGTGAAGAAGCGGATTACATTATGAAGCTTATCGAGAAGGATTCCATACGTCCGATAAAGAATTCACCCAAGAA
>ONVB01000004.1 GCA_900321145.1 uncultured Eubacteriales bacterium
AACTTCTCCGAGTATGCCTGATAATATATATCATAGAGAGTCGCAACCTCGCCCTTGGCCTGGAGCTGTATCATCTCGACTCTTCTCGACTCGCCCTTGGTTCCGGCATTTGTGCTCTTGTTGGATGTGGTTGCCCATCCGCCTGCAGCGGTACCGACGCCAACCCAGCCCTTCTTCTGACAGTATGCTCTGTATCTTACCTCGCCGCCTACACCGCCAAGCTGCATCTGTATGGTCTCCATACGGAGATTATCCGTGGTACCAGCAATTTTTTCACTTCCCTTTACCGGAGTACTTGATATAGCCGCTATCTGGAACGGCATCCAGTTCTTCTTCTGTACATAGGCTCTGTACTTTAAGACTGCCTTCTTGATCGCAAAGGTCGCCTCCGTACTTCCCTGATACTCGCCCTTGCCGATCACCGTCACTGTAGCGGTACCTACCTTCTTGTTGTCGCTGAACTTGACCTCGTAGTCGGTGTCCTTCTTAAGTGTCTTTCCGTCCAAGGTCACGGTTACTGCCGGTGTGATCTCCGAACCCGTGTAGGCATAGGTCTTGTTTACCTTTACCGTCGCACCCGAGATATCTATAAGGTCCTTTAAGAATACCGCTTTGGCACTGACCGTCTGCTGAAGATCACCTATTATTATCTCGTTATCCCCGGCACTGCAATCCTTAAGGATCGCACCATCCACTGCCCATACCATGAACTTGTAGCCATCCTTTGCGGCAGCAACAAGCTTATACTGCTCAGACGAATTCAGGAAGTTGTAGTTTTCCTTACTGACCGGGTCACCATCACTGTCATATACCTCAACAGTGCCGCCTGCTGTCGGATCCACCTTGATCGTTAAAGCGGATAAAGGAATCTCATCCTCCTGGAACTCAAGCCTGAGTGTCGCTTTCTCCATCGCCAGCTTAAATGTGATAGTCTCCTTTGTCGGATCGTCCGTCGTCTCTATATTATCATCCGTAAACCACGATACAAAGCTGTAGCCCTCTTCTGCAACAGCGGTGATCGTATACTCTTCCTCAGGCTCGAGTGTGTTAAGGTCTTCTCCTACATACTCTTTGCCCTTACTGTCCTTTAATACATATGAACCGCCCTCGTTAGTCTCTACCTTTAACGATGCATACTCCTTATCCTTAAGTGCAAATGTTGCCTTGAAAACAACAGTCTCGGAGAGCGAATGGATCTGGATCTCATCCTCCTTGAGGTCACTGTCGATTATACATTCTCCGTCAACTAAGGTCCATCCGACAAACTCATAGCCCGCTTCCTCATCGGGAATCGCTGTCAGATAATATATACCCTCGGGATCGAGTGACTTTCGGTCATCACCCTGCAGTGTATTCCCCTCATCGTCCATAATAGACACTCTTCCGCCTTCTCCGGCGATAGCTGCAAGCTCGCTCAGCTCGGGCTCATCATCGTCATCACCTGAGCCGGGATCTTCTTCCTCTTTTGCCCTGAAAGAAGCGGTCAATGTTACATTTTCGGCAAGATCGGTGATCTCCACCTCATCCTTGTTGAAATCGTAACCTATGCTCGTTCCGCGGACACCTGTCCATTTGGCAAACTCATAGTCCTCATCGGGAAATGCGTTTATCACATATGTTCCCTTCGGATCAAGCTTTGTAAGATCGGCAACCTCTTTTCCGGTCTTCTTGTCGGTTACCGTAACTTCTCCCTCTCCTTCGACGGAAATCGTCAGCGTTGAGGTCTCAAACTCCGGCACCACCGGCTTTTCCTCCTTGGTTCCGGCTATCGCATAAGTACCGAAGCCGTCTAAGCTTCCTTCCCACTTGCCGTCCTTCTTTGACATAGGGAACTCTCCCTCGACAGCATAGCCCTCATCGGGATCAAGCTTAAACCAGGTTATACCCGTGTAATCGCCTTCAAGCTCAAGAGAAACTGCGTAGATGTCCTTGTCAAAGTCGTTCTCATCCTCTTCGTTTCCCTCGCCCTTTATCGTAAACTCGTAAGCGCCTATAACCTCTCCCTTGCCGGAAAGCTTACTCTTTATGGTACTTCCGGTTGATCCTACCAGTTCATCCGTACCCGCAAACAGAGCCACATCCGGTGTCAGGCCGTCCGCAAAGAGCACAAACTGCATCTTAAGCTTCTTTGCCTTATCTTCCCACGGCTTTATCATATCTCCGCCGGATTCCGAGGTATCCTGAACACAGATAACGGCAGGAACCTCTTTCACCGTACATTTGTAAACCTCGCCCACATATCTGTATACTCCTATGGGATACTCACCGGGAACGGCATTCTTTGCTATGTATGCCGCCTGACCCGGACCTGCGGATTCATCCGTAACAGACGGATGATCTACATATATGCCGAGTCTCTCGTAGGACTCGACGTCTTCACCGGGAATAAACACTATCTCATCCTCATCCGGAGGGTCGGGCATCTCATCTTCCCCAAAGCTGTCATAGTAAGCCTCGGGCCAGTCCAGCATAGCCGAGAAGTAAACCTCTTCATCCGGTTCAACCGGTTCTCCTCCCGACACCCAGAGTACAACCTCCTCCCCGTCGGCCTTAACCCCCGGCATGACCGGAAGCGACAGCACCATGGCACATGCGATCACACATGCCATAAGCCTCATCCTCGTTTTCCTAAGCAACCTCATACACATTCTCCTCTCTTATATAACTTGATCACGATTCCTTTCGGAACCAAAATCCGCTTTATATTTTACCATAAACCGTCCGCTGCCGCAACGAACATCTGACCCCCGTAAGCTGCCGTTCGTACCCGGATATTGCTGTTCGGCGGACAATCAGTCCTTATAGACTACCTTGCTCTCAGGCAGGTAGTTCAGGAGCATCTCCTCTAAAAGAGGGGGCTCCACGGGCTTGGTCAGATAATCCTTAAAGCCCTCCTTAAGATACATCTCCCTCGCACCGACTATGGCGTTGGCCGTAAGCGCGATCACAACGGTATCCTCCGCTAAGATTCCTCCCTTTTCAAGCTCTCTCAAGGTCTCTATTCCGTCCATATCGGGCATCATGTGATCCATGAAGATGATATCGTAGTGCTTGTCTTTCACCATCTCTATACATTCCTCTCCGCTCTCACACAGATCGGGGACAAGGACATACTTCTTCATAAGTCCTTTGATCACGGCCAGGTTCATATCGTTGTCATCCACGATCAGGACATCCGCATCCTTAACGGCAAACTCTCTTGCGGCCTTTTCCTTAGAGCCTTCACTCTTTTCCCTGTCCTCGTAGCGCCCGATAGGTGTACGGTCTATGATCTTCTGTACTATGGTAAACGCAAATGTGGAGCCCTTTCCGTACTCGCTTTCCACCTCGAGTTTGCTGTCCATCATGGAGAGCAGACCCTGTACTATGGACATGCCGAGTCCGGTACCCTCTATGTTCCTGTTTCTTTCCTCATCGAGCCTCTGGAAGGAGGCAAAGAGCTTCTCCATATCCTCCTGCCTTATCCCTATACCCGTATCCTTAACCTCAACTCTTATCTTAACATCCTCGCCCGACACCTCCTCAGCTTTCATCGTAAGCATTATGGAACCCTTGTCGGTATACTTCACCGCATTTGTAAGGATATTTGTTATGATCTGCCTTATCTTCATATCATCGCCGTACAGCGTGGTCGGCAGCTTCTCGTCTATCTCAAGCTTTAATTCAAGTCCCTTTTTCTCCGCCTTCTCGGAGAGCATATTGACTAAGTTATCTATCATATCGGGGAGATCGTACTTCACCCTGATTATCTCCATCTTTCCGCTCTCTATCTTTGAGAGATCGAGGATCCCGTTGATAAGGGTGAGAAGCGTATTGCTTGCGCTCTTTACATTTTTCGCATATTCCTTTATCTCCTCGTCCTTTGACTCCCGCAGGATCATTTCGTCCATACCGATAATGGCATTGATCGGTGTCCTTATCTCATGACTCATCTGCGCTAAAAACTCAGACTTTGCCCTGCCGGCCGCATTTGCCTCATCGGCAGCCTCGGCAAGCTCCTCGTTTAAGATTGCCTGTGACTTGATAACCTTGTTCAGCAGTATGATAACAGCCACAATGACCACCAAAACCGCAAGTCCGACCAAAGAGGCTATGGTCAGCGACAGCATATTTAACACCCACCACTTCTCGACTATGATAAGCGAGAAGCCTGTAGACTTATCCTTCATCGCCATACAGGTCGAGTATGCACCGTTATAATCACGGAAGTTGTACGACCTTACATCCGATATACCCGTCACGGTATTGTTGTATGCCTCAAAATACGGAGTGTCCGCTATATGGACCACATTGCTGCCCGACATCTCGTACTCCGCATTCGGGTGGTTAACTATGTTGCCCTCGGGATCCACCATGAATACATACTCATAATCCTCTATATACTCGGCCGCCATTATATCTACAAGCTTGTCGGCATAGAAATCTATACCGAAGATACCGAGGAACTCGCCCTCCCTGCCGTATACCATCTGCGACATGGTCACGCAGTAATTTCCGGTCTGCTCATCATAGTAAGGTGTTGATATACTGAACCCGTCCTCCGACATCTCCGTCTTCTTGTACCAGTCCCTTTCCTCCACCTTCCAATTCTCATCCGGCTTCCAACCGTTGTTCATGATAACGGTTTCTTTCTTGTAAGGATTGGCCAGGTAGCACACCGATATGTCCGGATAGTTCGACGCCACTTCGTCCATCCATCTGACTGCCTCGTCATAGTCATCAAGCAGCTTCGGATTCGCCGATATGGTGTGCACGAACATTTCAAGCACGGTCTTTTGCTCAGCCTGCCAGCGTGAGAAGCTGCTGTAGGACTTGTCAAGCACGGAGAGAAGCTGATAATCATTCTTGCTGTTCTCCTCCTTGACGATGGAAAATGCGTTGAACACGGCTATCATAAGCAGAAGTATGATGATCACATTTCTTATGACTCTCACCTTGCGCGAGATCTCTCTCCTGTACTTCTTATCTATGTCCTTCTCACGGGAAATATCGGCCGCGATATACGAATATGACCTCAGGTCATTGATCATGTCCGTGATCTCCATGCCCGATGCCTTTATCTCGGAGAGGTCATCCCTTATTTTAGCGTTGCTGTCGGCATTTTCGGAATCCGAAAGCCTGATTATCTTGTTTGCCGGTTCGGTAAGCTTCTCGGAAAGCTTATTGACAAAGAGCTCCCTGCTTCGAAGCGCTTCCTCTGCCCTGATACGGTTTTTGGAACTCATCCTGAAAATAACGATGATGACAAGAATAAGAAGTATGTTGATAATGATATTTGCCGCAACCTGTCTGTCGGCATTGCCGTAAAGCTCGCTTTCCTTGACCGAAAGCATCATGCACCAGTTGTTCTTTATCTTCGAGGAGAAGATAAGCGTCTTTCCGTTCACATTGTAATTAAAGGTCATATCCTCGTTGCCCGATTCAAGGACCTTGTTAAATGCATCATAATAAGCCGGCAGAGCCTTTTCGATATCCTGACCGACATAGCTCATATCCATATATCCGGCTATGGTTCCGTCGTTTGTAACGATGATAGCCGTACTGTCGGTTCTCTCAGACATTCTTTCGATCGAATCCTGCAGCAGCTGCAGTGTGAAGTCCATGCCGACCACGGTTTCACCGTCCGCAAGCAAAACAGACATGGTAAAACACATGTCTCCCGTCATGCTGTCTATATACGGCGGTGTGATATATATGTTGCCCCCGCTCTCGACCGCACCCACATACCAGTTTCTCGCGGTTGCGTGATAATCCTCGGGCATGTCAAAATCCGGGATGATCGACCATCCCGGTCCCGCTATATACACGTTAAATGTAGAGCCCTTCGATGCCGCAAGCTGAAGTCTCTTTTGCTCCACTATATAAGACTCCATGTCCTTTAGGGTGTATTCGGAGCCCAGCAAAAACTGGGCACCGCTCGACACCTTGATCAGGCTATTCTCGAGCTCGGAGATATAGCTTTCAAAATCATTCTTTATGCTGTCAAGCTGAGTCTGTCCGACCTCTCTTATCTGCGAATTCATCATCTGCCTTATGAGACGCGCATTGACAAAGGCGACTATCGCAAAAACGGTTATGATGATCACAATATAGACATGGTCAAATCTCTTCCCTCTTTTATTCATGAGCAAATGTCTCTTTTCTTTCGAATTAATTAAAGAAAAAGGCTTGCTTTTTCACACTTCAGATTTTACAATTATAATTATTATCACGCAGAAAATCAAGGGTAAGACGGAGGACGAAGCCCTGTCTTATACAGGGAGGATTTTCACTCCGCACCTTACCATTTTTTAAGGAGGATAAACATAATCATGTCACTTTATCAGGACCTTGTCGATAAGAAGGAAAAGCTTGCATTGGTAGGCCTCGGCTATGTAGGTATGCCCATCGCCGTTGCATTTGCAAAGAAAGGGATAGATGTAATAGGCTTCGACTTAAACACCGCGAAGATCGAGCTTTACAAGTCGGGCGTAGATCCCACAAAGGAGGTCGGTGACGAGGCCATCGCGTCTACTACGGTAGACTTCACCTCCGACGAGACCCGCCTTAAGGACGCGCGCTTTATCATAGTCGCGGTTCCGACGCCGGTAAATGCGGATCACACCCCGGACCTGACCCCTATCATAGGAGCTTCAGAGGTTATCGGAAGAAATCTCACCAAGGGAGCTATCGTCGTATATGAGTCGACCGTATATCCCGGCTGCACCGAGGCAGTGTGCATACCCATCTTAGAGAAGCTTTCCGGTCTTAAGTGCGGCATAGACTTCAAGATAGGCTACAGCCCGGAGCGTATCAATCCCGGTGACAAGGTTCACCGTCTCGAGAATATACACAAGATAGTATCCGGTATGGATAAGGAAAGCTTAGATGAGATAAAGAATGTCTACGACCTTGTCATAGAGGTCGGCACACATCCGGTATCGAATATAAGGACCGCCGAGGCTGTAAAGGTCGTTGAGAACAGCCAGCGCGATATCAACATAGCATTTATGAACGAGCTTGCCATGGTATTTGACCGTATGGACATAGATACCAACGAGGTTGTGGACGGTATGAACACCAAGTGGAACGCTTTGGGCTTCAGGCCCGGTCTCGTGGGCGGACACTGCATAGGCGTCGATCCGTACTACTTTACCTATGAAGCCGAAAAGCTCGGCTACCACAGCCAGATCATATTAAACGGCCGTATCGTAAATGATTCGATGGGCGCTTACGTGGCCGATTCCGCCGTTAAGAAGATGATTGCCGCAGGTCAGGCTCCCAAAAAGAGCAAGGTTGTTATTTTAGGACTTACCTTTAAGGAAAACTGCCCCGACACAAGGAACTCCAAGGTAGAGGATATAATCAAGCGTTTGGACGATTACGGCATAGAGCCTCAGGTTGTCGATCCCTGGGCAAGCGACAGGGATGCCATGAACGAGTACGGAGTTACACTTACAAAGCTTGAGGATGTAAAGGACGCCGACTGCGTTATCGTCGCCGTGGCACATAACGAATTCAGGGCCCTTTCCCTGGATGAGATTGCAAAGCTTTTCAAGGACGTTCCCGCAAGCGAGAAAGTCCTTATAGACGTTAAGGGACTCTACAGCGTAGAGGATCTCAAAAAATCAGGCATAAACTACTGGAGACTGTAGGAGAACCTATTGATGAAAGGACGCATTTCCTTTAGACTGAAGGACATAGTGATCATGCTCCTGCTCCTTATGGAATTCAGGATGCTCTTTCTGATACCCTTGGGGCCGTTGACCAAGCTCAACACCTATCACAACAAGATGCTCGAGGTTGCATGGGTCGGTGTCATACTCATCTGCTTCATGCATTTCAAGGTTTCGGATTATAAACTGAGGGGTGCCGTAGGCGCCCTTCTTGTTATGGTTACGCTCAGCATGGTCTATGCATTTATCAGATATCCCGGGATAGAGGCAAAGGAGGTCATCGTTCCCTTCTTTTCCTACCTTCTGCTTCTGTTATACTTCCCCTTGTCCGACTATCTCGATACCGAGGAGGGCATGAGGCGGTTTATATTTACCTTACAGATCATCTGCATAGTCGCCTGCGCTGTCATGGTCCTTCAGGCATTTATCTACAACAGCAGGCACAAGCTGTTTTTATCCATCTACGAGATAAAGCAAAACGGCGGTATCCCGTCAAACAAGAGCAACACCTTGAGGGACGGACACCTGAGGATAACCTACCTTACCACCGGAGCATCGATCGCCATGGTTCTCTCACTTGTGAACCTTATAGCCCTAAGGACCAAAAGCCTTCTTGATATAGGCTGCATAGGGGTAAGCGGGGTCTACTTCCTGTATGTTGCGCGAACCAGGATGTACTTAGCCATCTTCGCGCTTATCGCGGTATATATATACTTCTTCATCAACACCAGAAAGAAAAACAAGCGCTTTGCCATACTCTTCGGCGCTGTCATGGTAGTCGTCATCTTCTTCGCCGCGGATATCCCCGGCATGGTCAGCGAGTTCGTAGAACCGCTTCTTACCGGAACCTACAAGGACGACGGAAGCTACTATGCAAGAATAGCCGCGCTCTTATTCTTCGGAGAGTCGATCGTCACTCACCCGCTTATGGGACTCGGCGTTGTAAAAACAGGCGCGGAATCGATCTACGCAGAAGCCTTAAGGGGACCCGACAAGCTCGCCTACTTTACCGATGTAGGCGTCTTCGGAGGAACGGCGGAATTCGGTCTGCCGTTCCTGATCATCTTCATATATGTACTGAGGAAGTCTTTCTTAAAGTCATCCGATGCACACGTTAAGAACTACGCCTACAGCAAGGCCCTGTGGTGGTTCATCATCTTCAGCAGCCTTACCTTAAGCGTATTCGATCCGCAGAGAGTGATCGCCTATGCCATAGCACTTTCCTTCTTCAACACTTCCTTGAAGGACAGGGACCGCGCATCTGCCGGCATCACTGAAAACGCCGTGCAGAGAAATAAAGTTCTTGTATAATAGCATGTTTTTTGATAAAATAATGCTTAGTATTTTTATATAGTCAGGAGGGTTTACAAATATGGACACAGCATACGAAAATGTACCATCAGAAGCTAAGGCACCGCAGGATACCAGAAGCCTGCTCGGTTCGGTCGAGTTTGTTAACAACAAGGTAAAGAGCATAAACGAGTACGGCGAGAGCGTAAAGGAAAGCTCGGATGTGATCAACTCCTCAGCTGACCGTATCATGTCAAATATATCAGAGGTTCAGAGCTTTGCTCAGCAGATCCAGAAGATTTCCAACAGCACGAACATGCTCTCTCTGAACGCCTCCATAGAGGCTGCAAGAAGCGGTGAAGCCGGCAAGGGCTTTGCGGTTGTTGCCAAGGAGATGACAAAGCTCGCCATGAACACAAAGGAAGCTTCCGAGAAGATCCTTTCCATACTGAACCGTTTCGTAAAGGATGTCGAGGAGATGAAGGACAGCTTGGAGTCTCAGTCGGAGACCTTGGATAAGCAGAGCGAGGTTGCAAAGCAGGCTCTTGCCGAGGTAGATAAGATCCGCGGTCTTCTGTAGTATCTTAAGACATAGATT
>ONVB01000198.1 GCA_900321145.1 uncultured Eubacteriales bacterium
CCCCCATAATCAAAAAAAACAAAATGTTTATCGATTCATTTATTGTTTGATCGTATCATAAATACCACTTCACAATTACCACCTTATTGTACCATAAATACCACTTCATAACAACGAAAGTGTGCCGCGAATTTCGCGGCACACATAATTATTTGAGTCGAAAAAAAAGCCTCCCGCATCAACCATACCTGCTTTTTATTTAAATATATAATCCGTCTACAAATAGACCTGAATTTATCACATTTGTGCAATACATTTTTTCATGTTCTGTAGCTATTCTCTATGGTTATTCCTTTTACCCGAAACAGCAAGGAAAAGAGCTGTAAGCGATGCCACAGCAGCCACTATCAATAAACCGAGCCCACTATCGTCTCCAGTCTGTGGTGAACTGTCAACAATCTTCTGCGTTTCTTTTTCCTTGTTCGTGGACGGCTCAATATCAACATCCGTTTGCTGATTATTTTCACTCTTCGACGCGGCATAGATTACATATGGTGAAAAATGTTTGAGATTTAACATTGCAAATCTGCCATTTCCGCCCTCCGGCGACGTATATCCCGATAATATATCTAAATACAGTTTTTCATCATCACCCTCAGAGATTAACAAAGCATTAATATCGTCTATGTCCCATTCGTCCCCAAGCTGAACATAGAGTCCTACATCCTGCGGCAAACCGGTATACTCATTACCATCCGGATCAGTTACACCAACAAGGAATATCCACATATTTCCACCTTCTGCCTTTTTCTTGTGTTCATCATCCAGCTGATTATAGTATTTTTCAAATTCCTTCGAATCTGATTCTGCCGAAATCCATCGTACCCAGAATCTTGATCCGGAAGCAAAAGCTCCCCGGGAGTTATCAATCCCATACCAAGCACTGGTGCCGTCACTTTCCTCCCTAAGCCAAGCAATGTCATTCTTTTTGACCTCAGCACTTGTAGTACCATCACTTGCTTTGAAATTCGTAATAGGACTCCTCTCTGCTTCTATGGTAGTTGGTGTTCCCCAGGATGAAATAGTTACAGTTGTCGTAATCCCACTATAATTAAGATCATCAGGATTGAACTCAACCTGATATTCTTTTATTCCTTCACCTTTGTTTTTAATTTCATACCAAGCCCATGTACCTGATAGATCATTTCCGTTAATATCTTTCGGAAAGCCTAATAATTTGTTTTTATCATCAATTGATAATGTGCCATCGATTGGATCCGTAGGAGCATCATAAGACGGGGTTGCCCGATTGATATTATACGCCCCTGTTAACTCACACTCATAACCGTCAATATCCTTAACAACAACCTGGTATTCTCCTGCGTTTATTCCGGTATCACTCAGCTGTTTTTTCCCCGATTCATTTTCTTTAATATAAACTGTATATTCCGACGCCTCCATCACCCTGTCATCTATCATCACCTGTATTTCGGGCTGCTTGCCATCGTAGGTCTTACTATAATCACTTCCATGACCATCGATTGTGAAAGCTATCTTTTTATATACAGCCTTATATGTCACATCGCGGGTAATAGCAGTAATCTCAGGATCCCAGCCCGCAAATACAAATGCATTATATGTACTGTCAGATGCTTTTTCAGGTGTATCCCCACCATAAACCGGCGTTTTTCCCGAAGCGATCTTTGAGCTCTGCAATACTTTTCCATCATAATCTACAAAAGTAATAGTAAACTTCTCAGCTTCCTTAACCTCATCAGATAAAAGCTCACCAACAGTGACAACTTCTTCATTTTCATCTGTAAATACTAATACATTCGATTCAGAATCATACGTCAAACCATAACCTGCGGCTGTCGCGTATTTTTCAACCATAGAAATGTATTCCTCAGGCTTATCAGCTTCAACACTGATAGAGCTGACATTCGCTATCTTGCATCCGTATCCGAGAGCAATTCCTGTATTTCCCGAAACACCGAGCGAAATATTGCCAATATCAAGAGTCGACTCACCTGAAAGACTCACCTTGGTTCCGAACCACCCGAAAGACATATCGGAGCCCGTTCCTCCACATGTAACCGAAGCGCCTGAAAGAGTCAGTTCACCATCATTTCCGATGATTCCGCCGGTAATAGTCGACTTGCAATTGCTGAAGCTGAGATTTCCAACAACACTGATCGATGCTGTCTCAAGCTTTCCTCCCTCTGCGGTAGAAATAATGTTTAAGGATATACTCTGCTCACCTGACTCATCGTATTCTCCGACAAATATACCGCCACATGTAAGCGAATACCCATTAAGATCCAGTGTCACCTCAGAGCCAACAGGGATCGTTAGTTCTCCTTCTTCATTTATTACATCTTTGTTTAAACGAAAATACCCCTGAGTTTCCGCAACTTTTTTTGTAAGGTCATCCCAGGATTCCACGATCCATGGTTTTTCCTTCGAACCATCTTCCGCCTCGTCTGCTCGTGACGTGGATGACGGAACGGCAAATATAACCCCAATTATAACCAATACGTATAATATTCTACTGATTCGTTTCAATTCTTTTACCTCCACTGATTAATAATAAAGCACCAAACTTTTCGCCGTTAATAAATATATAAACATTCCTGCATCACCAATCTTCGACTACATCACTGATCTCCGGTAGCATAACTAATCCCCGACTGCATCACTGATCCCCGACGGCATGAATGATCTCCGGAAGAAGCTGCTTCTTACGACTCATTACATGCGGCATGTCAAATATATTCTTGCCGATTGAAGAATAAGGAAGATGTCTGTTACCGCGATGATCCGTGCTGAGGAGTGCACTGTGCTCATGGATAACATCAGTGATCATCAGTACAGCCCAATCAAGTCCCTTCATGGATTTTATCTCATTAAGTGCTTCCAGATATCTGTCTGAATAATCCCTCAGATCATTAAGTGTTGTGACCTCGCACTGGCCTATTCCTATATTCACGCCATTTTCCGAATAAGCCTTAAAGTCGGCAGATATCTCAACACGTGGATCCTTATCCTTGAGGCCACCAACCCTCGAGAACATGGACAGACCATATTCCTCTACATCAACCTTAGCTATTGATGCTAATATATGTGCCGCAACA
>ONVB01000259.1 GCA_900321145.1 uncultured Eubacteriales bacterium
CCCTAAGTAAGAAATAAGACAGTATAATATGTTTCAAAAGGTCTCCCCTGCTTATGGCGGGGGAGATTTTTTTGACTTGTTTTTTGGTCCTCGCTGTATTGACTAATAAGTGAGAACAAACTATAATGAACCTCTACAGCATAAAGATGGGAGGCTAATATGCAGCGCAAACCTGAGTGGTACAATAAGAAGTGGATAGGCAATCTGATCACGGTTGCTTTCGGAGTTATTCTCTTTGTGGTCTTGGAGCATATCGGAGATATCTGGCATGGAATAGGTTCTTTTTTTAAGTTTCTGACACCGGTTGTAATAGGTTTTTGTATAGCGTACGTTCTCGACCCCCTGGCAAAGGTGTTTGAAAACAGGATATTTGACGGGGTTAAGAAAGAGACGGCAAGACGTATCTTATCCGTTACATTTTCACTGATACTTCTGTTGCTTTTAGTGGTTGTGCTCATGGTTTCACTTATACCGCAGATAGCAGACAGCATAAATATGTTCATCAATAACCTTGACAGTTATTCAAAGTCATTTAATACGCTGATCAATAATGTTCAGAGCATGAAGTTCATGAAGGGCGTGAACCTTACGAACATAACCAATTCCATGGAGAATATGGTCAACAGCATAATCCAGTCCATATCTGATAACAAGTCAAAGATACTTGAGGCATCATACGGAGTCGGAACCAGTTTGGCCAACGGAGCTTTGGGCTTTATACTTGCCATTTACTTCCTGTATGGTAAGAGATTCGTGATCGACGGACTTAAGAGGTTTCTTAAAGCTGTACTTACTCAGAGGCAGTATGACAGCCTGAGGAAGATATTCATACGCTCGAACAAGATCATGGTCCGCTACATAAGCTACGACCTCATCGACGGACTTATAGTAGGTATAGTCAACTGGGTATTTATGATGATCACGAATATGCAGTACTCGGTGCTCATATCAGTGGTAGTCGGGGTCACAAACCTGGCACCTACCTTCGGACCGATGGTCGGCGCGGCTATAGGCGGCTTCATACTTCTTTTGGTAAATCCTTTGCATGCGCTTATATTCCTGATATTTACCGCAGTGCTTCAGACGATCGACGGATATATACTGAAACCGAAGCTTTTCGGAGACAGCCTGGGTGTGTCTTCCGTACTCATAATCATCTTTATCATAGTAGGCGGAAAGATGTTCGGCGTGATGGGTGTGCTTCTCTCGATACCGTGTGCGGGTATACTCGACTTCCTGTATCATGAGTATTTTATAGAGAAAATAGAGGCAAGAAAGAATATGCGCGAAGCCGCAGAGGAAGAGAAGCTTGCTGCGGAGAAAAAGCTTGAAAAGACCGAAGCTGCCAAGTAGCGCATTAAATATATGATCATTATAAAGAGAGGAATAAATATTATGTACATTACATGCTTGGATTTAGAGGGAGTTCTGGTACCGGAGATATGGATCGCTTTTGCGGAGGAGACCGGTATCCCGGAGTTAAAGAGGACGACAAGGGATGAGCCTGATTATGATAAGCTCATGAAGTTCAGGATAGGGATTTTGAAGGAGCACGGGCTGGGCTTAAAGGAGATACAGGATACGATAGCGAAGATCGATCCCATGCCGGGTGCAAAGGAGTTTTTGGACGAATTAAGAAGTATGTGTCAGACTATCATCTTAAGCGATACATTTACCCAGTTTGCAACACCTCTTATGAAGAAGCTTGGGTGGCCGACCATATTCTGTAACAGCCTCGAGGTGTCTGAAAGCGGTGAGGTAACAGGCTTTAAGATGAGATGCGAGCAGAGCAAGCTGACTACGGTAAAGGCTTTGCAGTCCATAGGCTATGAGACTATAGCTTCGGGAGACAGCTTCAACGATCTGGGGATGATCAAGGCCAGCAAGGCAGGCTTCCTGTTCAGGAGTACGGAGGCTATAAAGAAGGATTATCCGGAGCTTCCTGCGTTTGAAACTTATGATGAGTTGCTTGGTGCTATAAAGAAGG
Organism: uncultured Eubacteriales bacterium; assembly: GCA_900321145.1. Lineage (GTDB taxonomy): Bacteria > Bacillota > Clostridia > Lachnospirales > Lachnospiraceae > Coprococcus_C. Next base: position 1,988 of record ONVB01000259.1, read on the forward strand.
TTATAGCAGAGTAGAGGGAAATATATGATAATAACCAAAGTACACGGACTCTCCGGAACAGTCAGAGTGCCGGGGGACAAGTCCATATCTCACAGAGGCGTAATGCTGGGTGCGTTAGCAAAGGGTCAGACGGAAATCCACGGTTTTCTTATGGGAGCCGACTGTCTGTCTACCATTGACTGCTTCAGGAAGCTTGGCGTGCGTATCAATATATACAGTGACACCGTTGTTGTAGAAGGTATGGGACTTCGTGGGCTCAAGAACCCGATACAGACCCTGAATGTAGGAAACTCGGGAACGACCATGAGGCTTATATCCGGAGTTTTGGCACCGCAGAAGTTCTCTGCTAAGCTCGACGGGGATGCTTCTATAAGAAAGCGTCCCATGAACAGGGTTATCATGCCGCTTTCCGAGATGGGCGCGGACATAAAGAGCGAGTCCGGTGACGGACTTCCGCCGCTTATGATAAACGGTAAGGACTTAAAGGGTATAACCTATAAGTCGCCTGTTGCTTCTGCGCAGGTGAAGAGCGCGCTTTTGCTCGCGGGGCTTTATGCAGACGGTGAGACTACCGTTATTGAGCCCGCTCTGAGCAGAAATCATACAGAGCTTATGCTTAAAGCATTCGGTGCAGAGGTTTCATCCGAGGGAGCAACGGCTCGTGTGAAGCCCTGTGATGAGCTGTTCGGGCAGATGGTTGTGGTGCCGGGAGATATATCCTCAGCCGCTTATTTCATGGTTGCGGCCGCTATCACACCGGATTCCGAGATAACCATGAAGAATGTGGGATTGAACCCTACAAGGGACGGCATAATCAGGGTTCTCAAGGAGATGGGTGCGGATATAAGCATACGCGTGAACGAGAGAGCTGTAGGTGAGCCTGCGGGAGATATAACGGTCAGATCATCCGAGCTTAAGGGAATTACTATAGAGGGCAATCTTATACCGACACTTATAGACGAGCTTCCGGTCATAGCCGTTCTTGCCTGCTTTGCAAAAGGCACGACGGTTATCAAGGACGCCGAGGAGCTTAAGGTAAAAGAGTCTAACAGAATAGACATTATGGTTTCAAATCTCAAGGCGATGGGTGCGGATATAGAAGCTACGGACGACGGCATGATCATAAACGGCGGAAAGCCGCTTCACGGTGCTGTGGTTGACAGCGTGAAGGACCACAGGGTTGCCATGAGCATGACGGTAGCCGGAATGAATGCGGATGGTGATACCGATCTTATCGATGCACATTGTGTCAAGATTTCATATCCGAGGTTCTATGAGGATATGCAGAGGCTTACAGTATGATAATCGGAGCAGTCTTTTTGGACTGCTCTTTTTTAAATCAAAAGATGAAGAGGAGGGAGTAAAGTGGAAGAATCTAAAAAGCAAAGGTCTTCGTCCGGCCCACCTGCTTTTACGGGGATGGCCGGCGCACAGCCTGTAGCTGCGGAGTCAGTCAACGCACAGCATGCAACAGTGCAGTCGGTCAGTGCGCAGCCTGTGGAAGCACAGCAAAGCGGTCAGTCTGTCGTCGCGCAGCCTGTGACAGTTCAGCAGGGCGGTCAGCAGCAAACTATCCCCTTTGGAGACACAGCCTCCATGTGGGTGGCCTTCGTATCCAGAACAGATCAGAACGCACCGACTGAGGATGAGTGTGCTTTGAAGGCGGAAGCTGTAGCGGAAAGGGTGGTCAGGGAGTTTAATCCGGGAAAAGAGATAGGCTTTTTGTCCGGTTGGAGAAGAAGGAGAGCGTTTAAGCCAAAGAAGCTTCTGCATGACAGTGCGACTGCGGAAAAATGGAGAACAGAAAAGCAGGCTGCCCCGAAAAATCAGGCATCGGATCAGATGTCATTTTCCAATCCGGTCAACTTAAGTCCGGCCGCCCGACAGGCATTTTACGAGATGATGAACGAGAAGACGGACTTTCTCGGTTATACGGATGACCGCGTTTTGGTATCTAAATTCCCGGAGCTTTACGGTAAGCTTGAAAAATATGAGAAGATCAACCGGGGGCTGGCAGATCCCGCATGGAGCGCCGATAATGTAGCGGAAACGCTCAAGGCATATCCTTTTCTTGATAAGTTTACGGTAGACGATATACGGAAAAAGGCAGATCACTATGCATCCGTCAAGGCTTTTTACGAAGCGAAGATGGATATGATAAGTAATCCTTTTTACATGCTCCTTCGCAAA
>ONVB01000151.1 GCA_900321145.1 uncultured Eubacteriales bacterium
CAAGTGATGAAAAGGTAAAACTCAGGATAGGATATTTTACCGTGAACAACGGCACTCCGGAGCTTTATGCGGCCGAGTCCGAGGGATATCTTAAAGAGGAGCTCGGAGAGAATGTGGAGATCGAGTATATAGGCTTTTCGAACGGACCGGCGGCCAACGAAGCATTTCTTGCGGGAGAGATAGACTTTCAAAACGGTATGGGGGACCTTCCGGTGTTAAACGGCTGGAGAAACGGACTTGATACCAAGGTCATTGCACAGACCGGAAGCCTCGGAGCCAATACCGGACTTGTGGTTTCGGACAAGAGCGGAATAGATGCGGTAGAGGAGCTTAAGGGGAAAAATGTGGGTGTTTACATAGGAACCTCCTTCCACAAGAGCGTACTCGGAATACTCAGTGATCACGGTCTTTCGGCAGGTGATGTAAACCTTGTGAACATAGACAGTACCTCGGACGGAATCGCAGCTCTTGCAAGCGGAGAGCTTGATGCCTACTATGTGGCAAGCACCTTCTATGTGGACTATGCGAAAGAAAACAATATAGGGGAGCTGCTCGAGGATTCGTCAAATTATCCGTCATACGGCTATCTGATAGGTTCTTCAAAGTACATCGACGAGCACCCCGAGGTGGTAAAAGGACTTGTAAAAGCGTTTGAGCGTGGAGCGGACTTTATAAATCAGGATAAGAAAGCCGGCGCCAAGGCGGTATCGGACTTCCTGAAGACAGAATATGATCAGGCTTACTCAACTCTCTCGAACGAAAATGTAACCGTGTATCTTGACGACGGCGCGGTAGAGAACCTGTTCAGGGCGGAGAAGTTCTTAAACTCCATAGGAGCGGTAGAGGTTGAACTTTCCGAGGATCAGATACTCGAGCATGTAGACAAGTCATTTCTTGACTGAGAGATAATCGATAACAAAAAAGATTCTTCGCCTTGTGCCCCGGAATAACAATGTTATTCCGGGCGCAGCGAGGAAGCTTAACGGGAGAACAAACGATGAAACTGAGTGAGATCATAAGCGAAGAGAAGGCCGGACTTATACCGGAGAAGACAACTATCGGAATCGATATAGGTTCGAGACAGTCCAAGGCAATATTGCTTAGCGGGGGAGAATACTATGTGCATATCATACCGACGGGATTTTCCATGACGGAGACCGCGGGGATACTGAAGGAGAATCTGTTAAGGCAGGCAGGATTAACCGAGGAGGATATAGATTTTATCGTGACCACGGGTTACGGCAGGATCGCGGTTCATTTTGATAAGATTCCGAACAAGATAGTGACCGAGATTTCGTGTCACGGTTTAGGTGCCTTCTACTTAGGAGACGGGATCAAGACCATAGTGGATATAGGTGGTCAGGATTCCAAAGCTATAAGGATAGATGAAAACGACGGTCGGGTGGTCGATTTTGTAATGAACGAAAAGTGTGCCGCGGGTACGGGACGGTTCCTGGAGAAGGCAGCGAACATACTCGGGGTAGGTGTGGAGAAGCTCGGACAGCTCTCGCTCGAAGCGACGAATCCGTCTGATATAAGCAGCCAGTGCGTGGTTTTCTCCGAGTCGGAGATCGTGTCGGGAAGAGCCAAGGGTGAGAACGTAAGTGACATAGCCGCAGGAGTTCATCGCTCTGTGGCAAGAAGGATACAGAATCTTCTCGCCCGCGTGGGTATAGAGCCGAATGTGCTCTTCACCGGCGGTGTGTCGAACAATATAGGTATGCGCAAGGCTATAGAGGATGTGGTAGGTTTTCCGATACAGACCCCGAAGCTCAATGCAGTGTACGCGGGAGCGCTTGGTGCAGCGGTGTATGCGGCTCAGTTTGCGGTGAAGAAGGAAAAGAGCAGTACATATGAGGGAGAAGGTTTCAAGCTTGACATTTCCGAGCTTGAGAATGCGGTAGAGCGTGCAAAGGAGAACTTCGCAAAGAAGGAAACGGGAAAGAAGAAGCATATAGCATACCTGTGCGCTTACACTCCGCTCGAGATAATGAGTGCCGCAAATGTAGCGCATATAAGGATGCTCCATGCGGGAAACTCCAAGGAGGTTACCGCGGGAGAGGTTATAACCCAGAGCGTGTTCTGCGACTATACAAAGAGCATTATCGGTGCCATAGCGGAAAACAACCCGCTCTACTCATCGGTAGACAAGGTATATAACTTCAATACCTGTGACTGTATGAAGAAGACCACCGAGGCAATAAACGATCAGTTCCTGCCGGCTATGGTATTTAATCTTCCGAGACTTACTCACGGAAGAAACTCTGCCGAGTTTTATGCTGCGGAGCTTAAAGGCTTTGCGAACGATCTCGAGAAGCTTACCGGTGAAGTGATAGACGAGTCAGAGATAAGAAGATATACGGCGCTTTACAATGAAGCAAGGGCGCTGCTCAGGAAGATATCGGAGTATCGCAAGGAGGAGTCGCCGCTTCTCGGCAATACGGAATTCCAGAAGATAGCCTACAGCTATTATTATCTTCCGGTGGAGGAGCTCATAGACCAGTTGAAGAAGATCGACAAGCAGCTTGAGGACGCGCCGAGAACGGGTATTAAGACCGGACCGAGGATACTTATAACCGGAGGACTCATGGCCGAGGGTGATGAGAAGGTTGTGAAGATCCTTGAGGGGGATTTAGGCGCAAAGGTGGTCTGTGAGGATATGTGTACCGGTTACAGTCCCTTTGCCTTTGATGTGAAGGAGACAAGCGAGGATCCCATAAGAAATATAGCCGAGGCTTACCTTGGCAAGGCCCCCTGCGCGAGAATGAGACCTATAGACGAGAGGATAGATCATGCTGTAAGGCTTGCCGAGGAATATAAGGCCGATGCGGTTATCTACTATTATATGAAGTTCTGCCCGTGCTACGGACTGCCCAAGAATGAGTTTGTGAAGCGCTTCCAGGAGAAGAACATCCCGGTACTCGAGATGCCGGTGGATTACTCTGTGGGCGATGAGGGACAGATCAAGACAAGGATAGAAGCATTTATCGATGTGCTGGAGGAAAAGTAGGATGGGTGAGATAAATAAGGGCGTCACTGAACAGATGAAACACCTTGAATTCACAAGGGATGTGGTTCACTCATACTCTAAGGGAGTGAAAAGAGTCATCAATCTGGCGCTTAACTATGTATATGATATGGAAGCTGAGGGGGTATCCGGCAGGAGAAATGTGATCTGGGCCGGAGGGCTTGCCGAGTCGCCGCTTTTTTATGCCTGCGGAGCGACTCCGCTTGCTCTTTCGGAGCTCGGTCGTCTCGGAAGTGCGGATGCCATGCAGATAGCGGAAAATGATTTCCAGATGCCGAGAGAAGCCTGCTCGATGGTCAAGGTGCTGACCGGTGAGTATTTCTTAAGAAAGGATTCTACGGTAAAGAGGATACTCTTCCGCGGCAATGCCTGTGAGCCTATAAATATGTGCGCCGAGCTTATGACAAAGTACGGATATGATTTCCGTGTGCTCGATACCGGCTTTGCTTCTCCGGATATGACTCCCGAGAGAAAGCAGGCGCTGATAGATAACTTTAAGAGAGAGGTCGAGGATGCGGCGGTATGGATAAGCGGTAAGCCTTTGGACAAGGCAAGATTAAGAGAGGAAATGAACCGCTACAACAGATCCATGCGCAAGGTAAGGACGATCATGAACTTAAGGAGGGAACACAACACATATATCAGAAGTCTTCCTGCCATGTTCATAATCCTCGGATCCACGCATTATTTCGGAAGATACGATGAGTATATGGAGGCTCTCGATATGATAATCGAGGAGATGAGCCTTCTTGCTCCCGGGGATTACAACGATGACTCGCTTGTGCGCCTTGTATGGAGCGGCGGACGCGGTATGGAGTTTGGAGTGTATGAGGCTATAGATGACGCCGGTGCCTGCATTATGGGCTGGAATCTGTTAAATACCTTTGAGACCGGCTTCTCGGAGGATCCTGACAAGGATCCCTTGGATGCATTTGTGGAGTATCAGGTGGGCGGCAAAAACAGCGGTTCCGTGGAGGACAGCTTCCGTGCCATGGATGTACAGATAAGGAAGTC